>CAMLOC010000170.1 GCA_946481465.1 uncultured Shinella sp.
GCTGCCAGTCGGCACTGGAATTCGACCGTATCACCGGCGCTTACGGCATGACGCCGCTGGAATGGATGGATTCGCTGGGCGTGCTGAACGAGCGCATGCTGCTGCCGCACGGCGAATATGTCGCGGGTACGCGCAATGTCGACCGGCCCGGCCGCGACCTCGATATCCTGAAGAATGCGGGCGCGACGCTGGTGCATTGCCCGGTCGTCTCGGCCCGCCACGGCGGCTTCATGGACAGTTTCTCGAAATTCCGCGCCATGGGCGTGCGCATCGGCCTCGGCACGGATACCTGGCCGCCGGATGTCATCCAGAACATGCAGGTCGGCATCCTGCTGTCGCGCGTGACGGACGGCGCGATCGATACCGTGCGCTCCGAGCATTATTTCGACGCCGCGACGCTGGGCGGGGCGGACGCGCTGCGGCGCCCCGATCTCGGCCGCCTGCAGCCCGGTTCGAAGGCGGACATCATCGTCATCGACATGGGCCATGACCGCATCGGCCATGTCATCGATCCGATCCAGACCCTGATGCTGGCAAGCTCCGGCCGCGATGTCACCGACGTGATCATCGACGGCCGCTTCGTGATGGTCGACGGCCGGATTCCCGGCTTCGACGCCAAGGCGGAACAGGCGCGGGCGCAGCGCCAGTTCGACGGCCTCGTCGCCCGCTATCCCGAGCGCACCTACGGCCATCCCCCCGTCGAGGCGATCTTCTCCTCGGCCTATCCGCGCCTTACCCGGTAACGCGGACACTCGGTTCCGGCGGGAAAGAGCTGCCGGAACCTGCGCCGCATCCCGATCGTTTCCCTTCGCGAACGATGGTTGATAATAGTCTATAGATTTAATAGAAAAACCTCGCTAGAGTGTCGGCACGGTCTTCGCAGGAGGAATGCATGACGCTGGAAACGGATGTGGCCATCATCGGCTCGGGCTATTCGGCGGTCGCGCTGGCGCTGAACCTTGTCGATCTCCTGCCGCCGGCCGCCAGGATCAGCCTCGTCGGCCGGGCGGCCGGGCAGGGGCGGGGCATCGCCTACGCCACCAAGGCGGAATGCCACCTCCTCAACGTGCCGGCCGGCCGCATGAGCCTTTTCGCCGACCGGCCGAACCATTTCCTCGCCTGGCTCGCCGGACAGGGCTATCCCTGGTCGGCCGACGATTTCGTGCCGCGCCGCATCTACGGCAGCTATGTGCGCGACAGCCTCGACGAGGCGATGAAGCGCACCGGCAACCGCGCGGCGCTCACCCTCGTCGATGCCGAGGCGCTCGGCGCCGAGGCCGGGCAGGATGGCGGCCTCGTCTTCGCGCTTTCCGGCGGCGGGCGGCTTTCCGCCCGCGTCTCGGCGCTCTGCACGGGCGCCGGCACGCGCCGCCTGCCGCTGGCGGAGGATGCGGTCCCGTCCGCGGCGCGCGCCTTCGTCGTGGAGGATCCCTGGGCCGATGCCTGGTGGGAGCGCCTGCCGGCGGATGCGGACGTGCTCTTCGTCGGCGCGGGCCTTACCACCATCGACCAGTTGCTGCTGCTCAAGCGCCGGGGCTTCCGCGGCACGATGCACGCCCTGTCGCGCCACGGCCTGTTGCCGCAGCCGCATCTCGCCCGCCGGGCCGATCCGGTGGAGGCGGCACTCGTTCCGGGCGAAGGCGAGGTGAGCGCGATGCTGGCGACGCTGCGCCGGCAGGCCGCGGCCGCGCCGGACTGGCGCGCCGTAATGGATGGCCTGCGGCCGGTGACGCAGGACCTCTGGAAGGGCTGGAGCGCGGCCCAGCGCAGCCGCTTCCTGCGCCACGCCGCCGCCTTCTGGAACGTCCATCGCCACCGCATGGCCCCGGCCGTCGCCGGGGAGGTCGCGGCGCTGCGCCGGTCCGGCCAGCTCGTCGTCCATCGCGGCCGGCTGGAGGCGCTGCGCCTCGAGGATGGCGGGCTCGCCGCCGTTCTGCGCGACGGCCGGACGCTGGCGGCCCGCCTGGTGGTCAACTGCACCGGGCTCGACCGATGTACGGTCGCTGCATACCCGCTGCTGGCGAGCCTTGCCGGCCGCGGCCTCGTGCAGCCGGACCCGCACGGTCTCGGCATCCGCGTCGACGACAGGGCTGCGGTTCTCGCCGGCGAGGGCGCCGGCCGGGCGCGCCTCTACGCCCTCGGCCCGCTCACCGCCGGGCATTTCTTCGAGATCACGGCCGTTCCCGATATCCGCGTCCAGGCGCGCGCGGTCGCGGCAAGCATCCATGACGAGGTCGCCGCCGGATGATGAAAGGCCCGGCGCCCAGAATATTCTATTAAAAAAGTAGAAAATTATCGTGCGCCGCGCTATCATGGCGGCCGGACGTCCCGGATCATCGGAAGAAAGGACAGCGCATGTTCTTCGAAAGAGCCGTCGGGCAAGAGGGCGCGCGGCCGACAGGCCTGCCCGCCATGCGCATCGCGGTGATCGGCGCCGGACCGTCCGGCCTTGCCACGGCCATCGCGCTGATGCGGCGCTTCCATCGCCCCTTCGAGGCCTGGCTGATCGATGCCGAGGATGCGCCCGGCGCTTTCGCCGACGGTGCTGCCGGCCGGGCGCTGACGACGGAGCCGGCCCGAGACCTCTCCGTCGTGCCGGATCGCCCTGAGGACTTTTGCGACTGGCTGAAAGCCGGCCTGCTCTCAGGCGGGGGCGTCGCGGCGCTGCGCGGTGCGCAGGACCTGCATGTGCCGCGCAGCCTGTTCCGGGATTATGTCATGGCCCGCTTCGGCGAGGCGCTCAGCCTGCGCCGGGATGTGCGCATCCGCACCTTCCGCGGCGCGGTGCGCCATGTCGGCCCGTGCGCGCAGGGGCTGCGCATCGGCTTTCGCGACGGCGATTGCGCGGATTTCGACCATGTCGTCGTCGCCACCGGCTTCGGCATCGCCCAGCGCGAGGCCGCCTCCTGGCGCGCCGCGCGGGCGGCCGCCGAACGGCTGTCGCAGGAAGAGGCACCGCCGCCGCTGACGCTGGTCGGCGACGGCCCGCGCCTTGCCGCCATCCTGCTCGATCTCAGGGCGGGCGGCTATGCCGGCGACATCCATGTTGCCGCCGCCGCGGGCCGCCTGCCGCCGTCGCATGGCCGGGGCGAGGGTGCGGGCGGCATGACGCTCGGCGCACCGCCCGCCACCCGCTCCCTGAAGGACGCCTTCCGCTATATCCGCCGGGCGTGTCGCGCGGCGGACGCACAGGGCGGCGACTGGCAGGGCGTCGTCGATGCCGCCTCCGCCCGCCTTGCCGCCGTCTGGCGCCATCTGCCCCAGGCCGAGCGCAACCGCTACCGGCGCCATCTCCTCGGCCTGCACCGGCATTTTTCCATCCGCATCGCCGGAGACATCCAGCGCCGCCTTGCCGGCGCGTTCGAGGCCGGCCGCACCCGCTTCGTGTCTCCCCGCGGTCCGGGATCGTCCGTCGAGAACATTGTCGATTGCCGCGAGATGCCCTCCGCCCGCGCGCTTGCCGGCCTTGTCGGCCGCGATGCCGCGGCGCTCAGCGTCGATGATTGCGGCCGCCTCATAAGCCATGAGGAGGTGCTGTGCGGCCTGTCCGTGGTGGGCGCCGCCGCCTCCAGCCTCAGGCCTGGCCCCTTCACCTTCGCCGAAACGGTGCGGCAAGCCTACCGGGCCGTGCTCGATATCCAGACGCAGGGCCTTGCCCGCGTCTCGCAGCGCTGAAGGCAGCATTCGCTGCGAAAAAAAGGTCGGAAGAGGTGTGGAAACCGGCGTTTTCGCGCGGATGCATTTTGCGCGCGAGGGCGGATGAGCCGGATGAAACGTGCGTCTTGTGCCGCGATCCGCAGGCTGTCCGTTGCGCGCTTCCGGCCCGTTTGAAACCCGTTTTGCGAGTTGCAGGGGTATTGTTGACTAACTCTACTAATTCACTAGGGTTTGTGTGGGTTAGAAATCGAAGGAGGTTGACATGTCGATATTGGCCAAACGGTTCGGGGCTTTGATCGTGGGGGCCGGGCTTGTGCTCGGCGGGGTGACGGGGGCGTTCGCACAAACGACGCTGCTCAACGTCTCCTACGATCCGACACGCGAACTCTACAAGGAATACAACGACGCCTTCGCCAAGCACTGGAAGGCCGAGACGGGCGAGGACGTCACGATCCAGCAGTCGCACGGCGGCTCGGGCAAGCAGGCCCGCGGCGTGATCGACGGGCTGGAGGCCGACGTGGTGACGCTGGCGCTCGAAAGCGACATCAACGCGATCGTCGAGAAGACCGGCAAGATCAACAAGGACTGGCGCACGCGCCTTGCGAATAATTCCTCGCCCTACACCTCGACCATCGTCTTCCTGGTGCGCAAGGGCAATCCGAAGGGCATTCACAACTGGGGCGACCTGGTGAAGGGCGACGTGCAGATCGTCACGCCGAACCCGAAGACCTCGGGCGGCGCGCGCTGGAACTACCTTGCTGCGTGGGCCTGGGCGAACGAGGAGTTTTCCGGCGACCAGGACAAGATCAAGGCGTATATCGGCGAACTCTACAAGCGTGCGCCGGTGCTCGACACGGGCGCCCGCGGCTCGCTGACGACCTTCGCCCAGCGCCAGATCGGCGACGTGCTGCTCGCCTGGGAGAACGAGGCCTATCTCGCCGGTGCCGAATTCGGCGCGGATTCCTTCGATATCGTCGTCCCGCCGATCTCGATCCTCGCCGAGCCGCCGGTCGCCGTCGTCGACGGCAATGTCGATGCCAAGGGCACGCGCAAGCAGGCCGAGGCCTATCTGGCCTACCTCTATTCCGAGGAAGGCCAGAACATCGCGGCGAAACACTTCTACCGGCCCTCCAAGCGCGAGCTGGTCAAGCCGGAGTTGCTGCAACAGCTTCCCGACATTAAGCTGGTGACGATCGACGACCCGATCTTCGGCGGCTGGGTGAAGGCACAGCCCGAGCATTTCGGTGACGGCGGGGTCTTCGACCAGATCTACAAGCCGGGGAACTGAGAGCCTTGACGACTTCTGCTGCCTCCTCCGGGCGGTGGCGACTGAGGCAGCCGAGTGTCATTCCGGGTTTCGGACTGACGCTCGGCTTTTCGCTCGCTTACCTGACCCTCATCATCCTCATCCCGCTCGCCGGCCTCGTCTGGCGCTCGGCCTCGCTGTCCGGCGCGGAATTCCTCGCAATCCTCGCCGACGAGCGCACCCTCAACGCGCTGAAGGTCTCCTTCGGCACCGCCTTCATCGCCGCGCTTGTCAATGTCGTCTTCGGCGTCATCGTCGCCTGGGTCATCGTGCGCTACGAGTTCCCCGGCCGGCGCATCGTCGATGCCATCGTCGACCTGCCCTTCGCCCTGCCGACGGCCGTCGCGGGCATCTCGCTCGCCGCGCTCTACGCGCCGAACGGCTGGATCGGCCAGATCCTCAACCTCTTCGGCATCAAGGCGGCCTTCAACCCGACCGGCATCGTCATCGCGCTCGTCTTCATCGGCCTGCCCTTCGTGGTGCGCACGGTTCAGCCGATCATGGAGGAGATCGACCGCGAGGTGGAGGAGGCGGCCGCGACGCTCGGCGCGAACCGTTTCCAGACCCTTTCCCGGATCCTGCTGCCCGGCCTCGCGCCGGCGATCCTCACGGGCTTCGCGCTCGCCTTCGCCCGCGGCGTCGGCGAATACGGCTCGGTCATCTTCATCGCCGGCAACATCCCCTATGTCTCGGAGATCGCGCCGCTGCTCATCGTCATCCGCCTGGAAGAGTTCAACTACGGCGCCGCGACGGCGATCGCCACGATCATGCTGGGGATTTCCTTCGCCATGCTGCTCGTCATCAACCTCATCCAGACCTGGAACCGCCGGAGGTACGGCCATGGCGCATAAGCTCCGCTCCCCGACGACGGAAGCGCCCGCCGCCCGTTACACGCTGATGGCGCTCGCCTTCCTGTTCCTGGCGCTGTTCCTCATCCTGCCGCTCGTCGCCGTTTTCATCGAGGCCTTCCGCAAGGGGGCGGGCGAGTTCCTCGCCTCGCTCGGCGATCCCGACACGATGGCCGCCATCCGCCTGACGCTGGTGGTCGCCGGCATCGCCGTGCCGCTCAACCTCGTCTTCGGCGTGGCGGCGGCCTGGGCCATCGCCAAGTTCGAGTTCAAGGGCAAGGCGTTCCTGACGACGCTGATCGACCTGCCGTTCTCGGTCTCGCCGGTCATTTCGGGCCTCGTCTACGTGCTGCTCTTCGGCGCCGGCAGCGTGCTCGGGCCCTGGCTCAAGAGCCACGGCATCGAGATCCTGTTCGCCGTGCCGGGCATCGTGCTCGCCACCGTCTTCGTCACCTTCCCCTTCGTCGCGCGCGAACTCATCCCGCTGATGCAGGAGCAGGGCACGGGCGACGAGGAGGCGGCTTTGTCGCTCGGCGCGTCCGGCTGGCAGACCTTCTGGTACGTCACGCTGCCCAATATCAAATGGGGCCTGCTCTACGGCGTGCTGCTCTGCAACGCGCGCGCCATGGGCGAGTTCGGCGCGGTCTCGGTGGTCTCCGGCCACATCCGGGGCCTCACCAACACGATGCCGCTGCATGTCGAGATCCTGTACAACGAGTACAATTTCGTCGCCGCCTTCGCCGTGGCCTCGTTGCTCGCCGCGCTCGCCCTCGTCACGCTCGTCGTCAAGACGGCGCTCGAACTTCACTACGGCGCGGAAATCGCCGCCGGCCGCAAGCATTGACCTGAAAGGCACGCCCGTATGGACGTCAGTGTAAAAAACATCCGCAAGGAATTCGATCGATACCCCGCGCTCAACGATGTCTCGCTCGACATCCGCTCCGGCGAGCTGATCGCGCTTCTCGGCCCCTCCGGCTCCGGCAAGACGACGCTGCTGCGCCTCATCGCCGGCCTCGAGCAACCGACGCTCGGGAAGATCTATTTCGGCGCCGAGGACGCCTCGGCGAAGACGGTGCAGGAGCGCCATGTCGGCTTTGTCTTCCAGCATTACGCGCTCTTCCGCCACATGACGGTCGCCGACAATGTCGCCTTCGGCCTCACGGTGCGTCCGCGTGGGCAGCGGCCGAACAAGGCGGAGATCCGCCGCCGCGTCGGCGAGCTTCTGGAGATGGTGCAGCTCTCTGGCCTCGAAAAGCGCTATCCGAACCAGCTTTCCGGCGGCCAGCGCCAGCGCGTGGCGCTTGCCCGCGCCATGGCGATCGAGCCGAAGGTGCTGCTGCTCGACGAACCCTTTGGCGCGCTTGACGCAAAAGTGCGCAAGGAACTGCGCCGCTGGTTGCGCGAGTTCCACGACCGCACCGGCCACACCACGGTCTTCGTCACCCACGACCAGGAGGAGGCGCTCGAACTTGCCGACCGCGTGGTGG
>CAMLOC010000171.1 GCA_946481465.1 uncultured Shinella sp.
GTTTTTGCGATTTTCAGCGACCTGCCGCTGGTCTTCCAGGGCAGCCGCGCCGGCTTCGAGATGAAGGTCGGCGGCCTTGCCTGCATCTTCGGCTATGCCTTCTTCAAGTTCGGCTGGTCCTACCGGCTCTTCAACTACTGCACCATCCTGCTCGGCGCGATGCCGATGACCGGCGACATCCACAAGGACCCGGCCGGCGCCGACCTTGCCGCCGACAAGGTCATCCGCATGAACATCCTCGCGGCAAAGCATTTCAACATGGGGCTGCGCGCCATCTTCCTGTCGATCGGCTATCTCGGCTGGTTCGTCAGTCCCTATCTCTTCATCGCCACGACCGCCGGCATCATCACCGTGCTCGTGCGCCGGCAGTTCTATTCGCAGGCGCGCCTCGCCGTGCTCGAACGGATCGACTGACCTCCCCTTCCTGCGGCCACCTTTCGGCCATCCGCCCGGCGCAAGCTTGGCGTGACATTCTCCCATGGACCAAAGCAATGCGGCGACCCCGACCCATGACGACGACGGTGATTGACGGCAATGTGGCAGGAGATGGCGCGGCACCGCGCCGCCTTCCGCGCATCCCGCTGATCGACCAGCTCCGCGCCCTCGCCCTGATCGCCATGGCGATCTACCACTTCACCTGGGATCTCGGCTTCTTCGGCTATATCGAACCGGAGACGGCGACGACCGGCGGCTGGAAGATCTTCGCCCGGGTGATCGCCGGCTCCTTCCTGTTCCTCGCCGGCTTCAGCCTGGTGCTCGGCCACGTCCGGGGCTTTCGCGCAAGGCCGTTCCTTATCCGCCTCGGCAAGATCGGCCTTGCGGCGGCGGCGATCACGATCGCCACCTGGTTCGCCTTTCGGGAAACCTTCATCTTCTTCGGCATCCTGCACGCCCTTGCCGCGGCGAGCCTCGTCGGCCTCCTCTTCCTGCGCCTGCCGCCCGTCGTCACGCTGCTGGCCGCTGCCGCTGCCGCCGTCGCGCCGCTTTACTTGCGCGCGCCGCTCTTCGATCACCCGGCGCTCTGGTGGGTCGGGCTTTCGGTCGATATCCCGCGCTCGAACGACTATGTGCCGCTCCTGCCCTGGCTGGCGCCGGTGCTGCTCGGCATCGCGGCAGGCCGGCTCTTCGTCGCAAGCCCGCTGCCCGAACGGCTCGCCGGTTTCGGGGGGCAGGCGAACGACCGGTGGAAAAGCCTCCTGGAAACGGCGGGCCGCCACAGTCTCGCCATCTACCTTATCCACCAGCCCGTGCTGATCGCGCTGGTCTATGACTTCTCCCTCGTCGTCCCCGCACCCGCGGCCGATCCCGTCGTCGGCTATACGAAGAGCTGCATGCGCGCCTGCGAGGGCGAGCGCGGCGACGGGTTCTGCCGGAGCTTCTGCGGCTGCACGCTGGACGGGCTGAGGCAGGAGAACCTGTTCACCGACCTCATGCGCGGTGCGATCGATGTCACGAAGGACGAGCGCATCGCCGCGATCTCGTCGCAATGCACGATGGATGCGGAAACGAAGACCGACCCGAAGGAGTAGGATCATGAATGCCTATCGCATGAAGCCGCTCGCCTTTCCCTGGCCGCCGCTGATCTACGGCGCGGCGCTCGCGGCGGCCTTCCTGCTCCAGGCGCATTTTCCGCTCGCGGCGGACGAGACGAATATCTGGATCGCCCGCACGGCCGGCGGCGTCCTCATCCTGACGGCCGTCGTGCTGGATGTCTGGGCGATGCGCACGCTGCTCGACTGCCGCACGACGATCCTGCCGAACCGCTGCTCGACCTATCTCGTGACGTCGGGCCCCTATCGCTTCACCCGCAACCCGATCTATCTCGGCTATACGCTGGCGACCGCCGGCATCGGCCTTGCGGTGCTCAATCCCTGGTGCCTGGTGACCGCCATGCTCGCCGCCGCGCTGACGAGCATCGTCGCCGTCAAGCGCGAGGAGCTGCACCTGCTCTCGCGCTTCGGCGTGGATTTCGAACGCTATTGCAACGGGACGACGCGCTGGATCTGACGGCGCGCCGTCAGGTGCCGACGCCGATTTCGGCAAGGCGCGTCAGGCAGGCTTCCTCGACATTGTCGAGCTCGGCCAGCGTCTCCTCGATATCGCGCCGCTTCTGGCGCAGTTCGTCGCGCTTCTCGCTGACCTTCGCCATCAGCAGCTCCAGCTGCCCCACCTCGCCCGGCGGGTCCTTGTAGACGCGGATGATGTCGCGGATCTCGGCGATGCTGAAGCCGATGCGCCGGCCGCGCAGGATTTCCTGGATGAGGCGGCGGTCGGCCGGGCGGAAGAGACGCGTGCGGCCGCGGCGCTCGGGGTTGATCAGCCCCTCGTCCTCGTAGAAGCGCAGCGTGCGGGTGGAGACCCCGAATTCGCGCGTCAGTTCGGTTATGGTATAAAGCTTGTCCACGCCTGCTCCGATCCTCTGTGGGCCGGCATTCTATTGACTTTTACGTGTAAGTCAATTTTTCCGCTTTCGCGGGCGCCGATCCGGCCAGAAAACCGGCCCCTAGCGGATGGCGAACCACCAGGTCGCAAGCCCGAGGAAGGCGAAGAAGCCGACGATATCGGTGACCGCGGTCACGAAGACCGCCGAGGAGACGGCGGGGTCCGCGCCCGCCTTGTCGAGGAAGAGCGGAATGGCGATGCCGGCCAGCGCCGCCGCGCTCATGTTGATCAGCATGGCTGCGGCGATGACGCCGCCGATATTGGCATCATGGAACCAGATGCCGGCGACGAGGCCGATCATCAGCCCGAAGGCGACGCCGTGCAACAGGCCGACGCCCGCCTCGCGCCGCACGACGCGCCAGGCATTGTGGATGTCGAGGTTGCGGGTCGCCAGTGCCCGCACGGTGACGGTCATCGTCTGCGAGCCTGCATTGCCGCCCATGCCGGCGACGATGGGCATCAGCACGGCGAGCGCCACGATCTCCTCGATCGTCGCTTCGAAGACGGAGATGACCGAGGCCGCGATGAAGGCCGTCAGCAGGTTGACGAGCAGCCAGGGCGCGCGCGAACGGACCGTCTCGATAGTGGTGTCGGACAATTCCTCGTCACCCACGCCGCCGAGGCGCATCAGGTCCTCCTCGGCCTCTTCCTGGATGACGTCGACCACGTCGTCGATGGTCAGGACGCCGACCAGCCGGCCGTTCTCGTCGACGACGGCGGCGGAGAGAAGGTCGTATTGCTCGAAGAGCTGCGCGGCCTCCTCCTGGTCCATCTCGGCGGGGATCGGATGGTTCGTCTCGCGCATGACCGCCTCGATCTTCGTGCCGCGCTTGGTGCGCAGCACGCGGTCGAGGTCGATGGCGCCGAGCAGGCGGAAGGTCGGGTCGATGACGAAGATCTGCGAAAAACTTTCCGGCAGGTCGGCGTCCTCGCGCAGGTAGTCGATCGTCTGGCCGATGGTCCAGAAGGGCGGCACGGCGACGAACTCGGTCTGCATGCGGCGCCCGGCCGTGCTTTCGGGATAATCCAGCGAGCGGCGCAGGCGGATGCGCTCGGTGAACGGCAGCTTGGAGAGGATTTCTTCCTGGTCCTCCTGGTCGAGGTCTTCCAGGATGTAGACGGCGTCGTCCGAATCCATCTCGCCGAGCGCGGCGGCGATCTGCTCGTTCGGCATATGCTCGACGATGTCGAGGCGGATCGCCTCGTCGACCTCGGTCAGCGCCGCAAGGTCGAAATCCTCGCCGAGCAGGGAGACGAGCTGGCGGCGCTGCTCCGGCTGGATCGCCTCCAGGAGGTCGCCCATTTCCGATTCGTGCAGCCGCGCGACGTGCCGGCGCAGGAACAGGAGGTCCCGGTCGGCGATCGCCGCGCCGACATGCATGAGGAAGTCCGAGCGGATCGAACCGTCCTCGGCATAGATGTCCTCGCCGTCGAAGGTACTGTGTTCCGCCTGCCCCTGATGGATACGGTCGTCGTCGCCGGTGTCGTCCATCGGGCCGCTCCTTGTATCGGGCGCGTCCCGGCCGGCATGTCGGCGGCGCTGGGACGACGGGGATTGCATGCGGGGTTCAGGCGCAGCGCGCCGTCTGGCGGATGCGCTGCCCTATCCCCCTGCTAAAGCAAAGAACGCGGCCGGTCCATCGCCGAAAGCGGCAAAAGCCGGCCGGATGCGAAATTTTCGCAACCTGTTGCAATTTCACGATAATCGCACGAATCGCAACCCCCTGCCTGGTCCCGGCGTTTTCCCCCTGCCGGAAACAGGCTAGGAAGGGCATGCAACCGCCCCCGGAGGCCCCATGGCGATCCTTCCCATCCTCAGATACCCAGATCCGCGCCTGCGCCAGCCCTGCCGGGCGGTCGAGACCTTCGATGCGCGACTGGCGCAGCTTGCCGAAGACCTCGCCGCCACGATGCGGGCCGCCCCCGGGATCGGCATCACCGCCGCCCATGTCGGCATCCTCGAACGGCTGACGGTGATCGAACTCGAGGGGCCGGCCTCGCTCAGGGTCTATGTGAACCCGCATGTCGAATGGTTCTCGCCGGAAAGGCAGCGTCACGCGGAGGGCAGCGTCTCGATGCCGGGCGTCACCGACGAGGTGGAGCGCCCTGCCCGCATCCGCCTTGCCTACCAGGACCTTTCCGGCGCCGCGCACACGGAAGAAGCCGACGGCCTGCTCTCGGTCTGCCTGCAGCACGAGATCGACCAGCTCGACGGCATCTTCTGGATCGACCGCCTGTCGCGGCTGAAGCGCGAGCGCATCGTGAAGAAATTCCGCAAGTTGGAAGCATAGGCAAAGGCGGAAAACAAAAAACCCGGCTTTTCAGCCGGGTTTTTTTGGTGCGGTCGAGAAGACTCGAACTTCCACGGGTTGCCCCACAGCGACCTCAACGCTGCGCGTCTACCAATTCCGCCACGACCGCATCGTGGTAGGTGTCGTCTTGCGGCGACGGGGGTGCATGTAGCAAAAGCATTTGGGGTGCACAAGGCCGTTGCGAAAGAAAAATGACGAAAAGCGAACAATTTCAACAGAGCCTGTGCAAACACCCTGAAACCCCTGAAATCCTTGCAGGATCGCGCCTATATCTGGCACAACGGAACGAAAAGGACGGCCATCATGCAGCGCCAGGACATCTCCACCTCCCTTCTCGCCATCCCGGGCTCGCCGCCGGTGCGCTGGCGCATCGCGCAGGGCCTCGTCGGCTATGACGAGGCCGTCGAAACCATGGAGAAGGAAGCCGCGGCGATCGCCAGCGGCGAGGCCGACGAACTCGTCTGGCTGGTCGAGCATCCCCCGCTCTATACGGCCGGCACAAGCGCGGATGCGGCCGACCTCGTGGCGCCGGATCGCTTCCCCGTATTCGCCACCGGCCGCGGCGGCGAATACACCTATCACGGTCCCGGCCAGCGGGTCGTCTATGTCATGCTGGACCTCAAGCGCCGCCGGCAGGACGTGCGCGCCTTCGTGGCGGCGCTGGAGGAGGTCGTCATCGACGCGCTGTCCTCGATGAATGTGCGCGGCGAACGGCGCGAGGACCGCGTGGGCGTCTGGGTGCGCCGGCCGGAGCGCCCGCCGCTGCCGGACGGTTCGCCGGCCGAGGACAAGATCGCGGCCATCGGCATCCGCCTGCGGCGCTGGGTGAGCTTTCACGGCTTCTCGCTCAATGTCGATCCCGACCTCGACCACTTTTCCGGCATCGTGCCCTGCGGCATCCGCGGCTACGGGGTGACGAGCCTCGTCGATCTCGGCCTGCCCGTCATGATGAGCGATGTGGACATGCGCATCCGCGATTCGTTCGAGCGGGTCTTCGGCCCCACCGCCGCTGACGCGGACTGTCAGCCGAGCAGCCTGTCGCAGGCATAGACGATGGCATGGCCGTGCAGCGCGATGGCGGCGTAGAGGCCGACGCCGGCCAGGAGCCGCTGCGGCGCCGTCATCGGGTCCAGCGCCGTCTTCGGCTTCACGCCGCCCGCACCGAGCAGGCTCAGCACCGTGAAGACCGCAAGGCCCGCGATCAGCAGCCCGACCGGCAGGCCGATCCGCCAACCGACCCAGAGAATGGCCAGCGTCACGAGGAAACTGGCCGTCAGAAGGCCGAGCCGGGTCGAGAAGACCTGGCGCAGCACCTGTCCGCCGTCGAACCGCTGCATGGGCAGGAGGTTCAGGAGATTGAAGGCGCCGAGAATGAGCAGCAGGACGAGCAGCACGACGCCCGACGGCCGTCCCGCCAGATCGTGCAGCGCGATGAGCGGCGGCACCAGGAAGGCCGACATGCCGGCGCCCATCAGCGCGCAGACCGCCACCTCGAAGCGTGAATTGTACGGCCGCCCGCCGACGGCGATGCCGCCAAGCAGCGGCACGAAGATCATGCGCACCCGCTGGTGCCCGAAGGTCCTATAGGCGGCCATGTGGCCGAATTCGTGCAGGACGATCACCACCGTCAAGAGGCTCGACAGCAGGAGCCCGCGCGCCGTCAGCCCGAAGAACGGCCAGAGCAGCAGCGTGGAGAGCACCGCAAGGGCGACCTGCATCGCCGGGCGCTCCAGCACGCCGCGCACCTCGCCGCTGCCGGTCTCCAGCCATTGTTCCAGCGCCTTCATCTCCCGGCGAAGCTGGATGTAGCGGAAGAGCAGGAAGGCGACGCCGCGATAGCGGTCGGTCTGCGCGACGGTCAGCGCCGTGCCGTCCGGCACCGGGCACAGCGTGCGCCGCTCCACATAGTTTTTCCAGAAGGCGGCGTCGAGCGTGCTGTCCTCGACCACCCGCGTTTCGCAGACGATGTTTTCTGCCTCCGCCGCCTCGTGCACAGCCAGCGTCCGGATGATCGGGTTTCCCCGCCGGTCGGGCTGGCGCAGGATCTGCCGCACCCGGCCGGCGTCCAGTCTTTCGCTGGCGACGACCGAGGGATGCCAGTCCGCTTCCGCGCCCAGCGGGCTGACAAGGGCCGCAAGGCGCGGCGGCGGGATTTTGAAGGTGCGAGTGAGATAAAGGGTCCGGCGGCCGACCGGCGCGGCGATCAGCAGCCAGATCAGGCCGAGATTGATCGCCAGAAGCAGGATCACCGAAACCGATGTCGACATGCCGTTCTCCCTGGCCGTCATGGCGGGCGACATCGAGGCTAACGGCAATCTCCTAACAAATGTTAAGGTTTTGCCACGGGACGATCGTCAGTCGAAGGCGATGTCGGCCCTCGGCTTGCGGTTCCTGTGCTCGCGCCAGATGATGAACAGGCCGGAGGCGACGATGATCGCGATGCCGATCCATTTGGAGGGCGTCGGGAAATCGCCGAAGATGGCATAGCCGAGCACCGTCGCCGAGATGATCTCGAAATACTGGAA
>CAMLOC010000172.1 GCA_946481465.1 uncultured Shinella sp.
GACGGACGGGGTGAACTTGGCGAGAAGGTTGCGGCTCTTCAGGTTCTCGAAGGCGTCGGGCGCGGAGGCCCAGAACAGGTCGACCTGATTGTTGCCCTTCGTCTCGTCGACGAACTTGACGCCCGAGCTCGTGCTCTTGTTCTGCACGTCGAGCGTATAGCCGGGATTGGCGGCCTCGAAGCCGGCCTTGAAGGGATCGGTGACGTCCTTGGAGAAGGACGTGATGACGGTGACCTTTCCACCGTCCTGGGCCTGAACCGTCGAAAGAACGGCAGCCGACATCAGCATCGCCGCGGCAATGGTCTTGAGCATATGGTTTTCCTCCCAATGGCACCGCCGGTGCTCCGGCGGTCATCGGTAAGTCAGCAAGGCCCGTGCCAGTTTCGAAAATGCCGGGAAACCGGCATCGCCGCGCGAAAGATGGGAAAGAAAGGTAACCTCGGCCCCGTTTTTCGGGGTCAGAACGGTAACCTCACGTCTCCTCCTCGCCCCCGAGCCCGTGCTTGCGCATCTTGAGGTAGAGGGTCTTGCGCGAGATGCCGAGCACATCGGCCGTGGCGCCGATGCGGCCATCCTGCTCGGCCAGGCTGTCGACGAGGATCGCCCGCTCCACCCTGTCCATCCGCGCCTCCAGCGTCTCGCCGGCAGCCCCGCGCCCGCCGGCCGGCAGGTCCTCGAGGCCCAGCACATGACGCTCGGCCACATTGCGCAACTCGCGCACATTACCCGGCCAGGTGCGGCGGTCGAGATCGGCAAGGAAGGTCGCGTCGACAGGCGGGGCCGCGCGCCCCTGCCGGCGGGCGGCGAGATCGAGGAAGTGGCGGAAGAGCAGCGCCACGTCGCCCCGGCGCGCCGAAAGCGCGGGAAGCTCGACGCGGGCGATATCGAGCCGGTAGGCAAGGTCCTCGCGGAACCGGCCCTGCCGGGCGAGCTGGTGCAGGTCCGCCTTGGTCGCAGCGACGACCTGGAGATCCACCGCCACCTCGTCGTTCGAGCCGAGCCGCTCGATGACGCGCTCCTGGAGCACGCGCAGCAGCCGGACCTGCGCGGAAAGCGGCATGGATTCGATCTCGTCGAGGAAGAGCGTGCCGCCGTCGGCATGCTCGATCTTGCCGATGCGCTTGTCCTTCGCCCCGGTGAAGGCGCCCGCCTCGTGGCCGAAGAGTTCCGATTCCAGCATGGTCTCCGGGATCGCGCCGCAATTGACCGCGACGAAGCGGCCCTTGCGCCCGCTGAAATCGTGCAGCGCCCGCGCCGTCACCTCCTTGCCCGTGCCGGTCTCGCCGAGGACGAGGATGTCGGTCGCCGCCCCCGCAATGCGTTGCAGCCGCTCGCGCAGCGCCACCATCGGCGCCGAATGGCCGATCAGCCGCGCCTCCCAGCCATCGGCGGCGATGGAAAGACGCAAGCGCCGGTTTTCGATCAGCAGCCGGCGATGGTCGAGCGCGCGGCGCACCGTCTCGATGAGATGCAACGGGTCGGCCGGCTTTTCCAGGAAGTCCCAGGCGCCGTCCCGCATCGCGCGCAGCGCCATCGGGATGTCGCCGTGGCCGGTCATCAGCACGATGGGGATATCCCGGTCGACGGCGCGCACGGCGGCGAGGAGATCGAAACCGTCCTGCTGCGGCATGCGCACATCCGAGACGACGACCGCCTCGCTGTCCACCCGAAGGCCTGCGAGCGCGGCAGCGACGGACGCGTGCGCGCGAACGCGAAAACCCTCGATCTCCAGAAGCTCGCGGCAGGCGTCGAGCACACTGGCGTCGTCGTCGACGAGGATGACGTCAGGCGATGCGGTCATGCCGCTCCTTTCAGGGACACGATGAAACGCGTGCCGCCGGGTCCGGTCTCCAGCACGCTGATATCGCCGCCGAAGTCCTTGATGATGTTATACGAAATGGAAAGGCCGAGCCCGAGGCCCGCACCGACCGGCTTGGTGGTGAAGAAGGGATCGAAGACGGCGTCGCGATGTTCGGCGCCGATGCCCCCGCCGCTGTCGCCGACGATCAGGCTCGCCCCCTCCCCGCTGGCCTCCGCCGTCACCGTCACCACCCGCTCCGGCCGGTCGGCGACAGCGTCGAGCGCATTGGCGATCAGGTTCACCACGACCTGTTCGAGCCGCACCGGCTCGGCCATCACCTTCGGCACGTCGGGCGACAGGGCGAGCTGGAGCGTCACGCGCTCCTCCTCGAAACGGTGTTCGAACAGGCTCAGCGCCTCGTGCACGACGGCGGGAAGATCGACGGGGTGCAGCTGCGCATCCGGCCGTCGGGCGAAGCGACGGATATGGCTGATCTGGCCGGCCATGCGGGCGGTGAGCGCGCGGATCTTCTCCAGGTTGTTCAGCGCCTGCTGGCTGTTGCCGCGGGCGATCAGCGTGGAGCCGCTGTGGATATGCGCACGGATCGCCGCGAGCGGCTGGTTCAGTTCGTGGCCGATGCCGGCGGCCATCTGGCCGAGTGCCGCGAGCTTGGCCGACTGCACCAGCTCGTCGCGCGTCTGGCGGAACAGGGCAAGCGCGCGGGCAAGGTCGGCCAGTTCGTCGCCGCCGCCGGCCGGGATCGCCACTGCCGGATTGCCCTCGCTGATCGCCATCGCGGCCCGGGCAAGCTGGTCGATGCGCGCAAGCAGGCTGCGGTGCACGTAGAAGACGCCGATGACGATGGCGAGCACCACCGCCAGCACGGCGATGGCGGCGAGCAGCTTTCGCCCGAGATCGATGGCCGCCGCGGCCCTTTGCGCCGCCGTGCCGGCCCGCGCCTCGATCGCCACCACCTCCGCCTCGATGCGCTGGCCGAGTTCGGCGACGAGCCGGCCGGTTTCCCTGGCCAGCTCCCCGAGCCGCCCCGCCTCGCGCATTTCGGACCGCTTCCGGTTCGGCGCGCCCGTGGCGGGATCGGATTGCTGCAGGATGCGCCGGGCGAGCTGGCGCACGGTCAGGCTGTCCGTCCAGTCCTCCAGCGTCGCAAGGCGCGCGGCAAGCTCGTCCGCGCTGTCGCCGAGAAAGGCGTTGGCCTCCTGAACCTCCTCCGCCGTCGTGCTGCTGACCAGCCGTGCGATCAGCCCGGTGGCGAGGTTGGCCTGCGAGACCACCGTCAGCAGCGCCTCGCTGCGCCGCTGCTCGCCGAGCGCGGCGGCACTGCGGCCGTTGCGGATCTCCGCCTCGATGTTGAAGCGGATGTCGTCGACCAGCGGATCGGCCTCTTCTATCAGGTCGGCCTGGACCCAGCGCAGCTCCTCCACATCCGCCCGCATCGCCTCGGCCAGCGTGAAACGCTTGCCGGCGGCAAGGTCGATCCGGGCGAGGTTGTCGTTGATCGCGGCGGCCAGCGGCAACAGGGCCTGCACCGAGGGTTCCGGCTCGTGGTTCTCCAGCAGCCTCTGCAGCGCCGCCAGCCGCTCGGCATAGAGGCGCCTCGTCTCGTCATACTCCGCCCGCGTCTCCGCGCCGGTCAGCGCCGCGGTGACCGAGCCGATATCGGCGCCGGCCTTGGAAAGGCGGGAGGCGAAGGCCAGCTGCGGCATCTGCATCTCGGCGATGCGCGAAAGCTCGCCCGACAGTTCCCGGTAGGAGAGCCAGCCGACGAGGCTGGCGCCGACGGCAAGGCCGACGATGGCGACGAAGGCCGCGCCGAGGCGGGCGCCGATGCCGAAGCGCCAGCGCCGCGGCCCCTTCCGTCGTGATCTGTCGCGTGTCTCCATGGCGGCGGCTTCTATCATCGCCGCCCGGTCGGGGTCGAGATGGCGATGAGCAGGCTTTCCGCCCGGGCGAGGTTCTGCTCGACCGCGCCGCGGATATCGCGTGCAAAGGCGTGCTGTGCCGGCGTGCGGGCAATGCCCCGCGGCCACTCGCCCTTCAGGTCCTCCGCCAGTTTGCCGACATCGCCGGCGGAGAGCGGCGGCGTGCCGAGCAGCCGGCGAACGCTCGCCAGCGTGCTCCGCCTGTCGGCCGTGCCCCCGGCCTCGCCCTCGAGCGCCCGCAGGCGTGCCCACAGGCGGGCGAGCATCGCCCGGCGGCGGACGATGTAGTCGTCGAAGATCAGGTTGACGATGCCGTAGCGCTCCGCCGAGAGGCGGGCGTCGAAACCATGCGCCGCAAGCAGCCCGCCGGTGTTTTCCGGCGGCAAAAGCGCCGCATTCAGCTCCGCCCGCACCGGGATGCGCCCGATGGCCGGCCGCAGGAGGATGGCCTGCCCTTCCTGCGAGAACAGGAAATCGACGAAGCGCTCGGCCGCCTTGCCGTTCCGTGCACGCGACAGGATGGCGATATTGGCCGGCACATAGAGCGGATCCGGCGTCAGCGCGAAGACGTTTTCAGCACCCGGGATATCCGGTGCCTTGGCCAGGAAGTCGATCGTCACGCCGATGCCGAAACGGCGTTGCGCGACGCCCGAGGCGACGCCGAAGCTGCGCGCCGTGACGGTCGACAGATTGCCGCCGATCTCCGACAGGAGCGCCCATCCCCGTTCCCAGCCATAGGTCTGCAGCAGGGCCTCCACGACCAGGTGCGTGGTGCCCGAGCGGGAGGGCGAGGTGATGCCGATATGGCCTGCATAGACGGGTTTCAGCAGGTCCTGCCAGTTCTGCGGCACCGGCAGATCGTATTGCGCGAGATAGGCGGCGTTGTAGACGAGGCCGTAGCCGGAAAGGGCAAAGCCCAGATAGAAGCCTTCCGGATCGTCGACGGGATAGCCGAGGATGCGGTCCGGCGCGCCGGTCTGCCGCGACCGGATCGCCCGTAGCGCGCCCTTGCGCTTCAGGAGTTCGAAGGCGTCCGTCGCCGATGCCCAGAAGATATCCGCCGCAACGTCCGGCTTCTCCAGGATGAAGCGGCTGGCACTGCCCGTGTTGCGCTGGACGACCGTGACGCGGATATCCGGATTGCGCGCCTCGAAGGCGCGCTGGAAGGGTTCGTAGAAGGAGGGCGGATAGGAGGTGATGATCGACAGGTCCGCCGCCCGCGCCTCATGGAAGGCAAAGGCGAGGATGATGGCGAGCAACAGACGCCAGCCCGCGCCGCGATGGTGTCCCGGCCGGTTCAAGACGGACGCGCCTCCGATGGATATGCCGTTGTGACAATGACGATGCCCGATATTGCCGGGGCGGCGGGCGGATGTCCACCCGGTCCCTGCCCCCCGGCGTGCCCTGACGCTGGGATGCCGCTCGCAGGTCAGGCCGCGGGCCGGATCTCGATCCCGAGGGTTTCGAGCGCCGCCTTCACCCGCAGCACATCGGCGGGGCCGAGGGGCAGGATGGGGCGGGGCGGCGCGACCCGGCAAAGGCCGAGGAGATCGGCGATGGCATACATGACGCGGAAGCTGCCGAATTCCTTGAACAGGGTCCAGAGCGGCTCGAACGACCGGTCGCGGCGCTCCGCCTCCTCCCGGTCGCCGGCCATCGCGGCACGGGCCAGCGCGCGGGCCTCGGCCGGCAGCAGGCCGGCCACGACGCTGTACCAGGCGTCGCCGCCCGACAGCAGGGATTGCGCCGCGCCCCAGTCGCCGCTGTAGCCGATGGAAAAATCCTTCGGCGTGCGGGCGCGCAGCCGGGCAAGCTCGGCGGCGAAGTTGCCGTCCGCCGGCAGCGGCATCTTGATCGCCGCAATGTTCGGCACCGTCGCGAGCCGCGCGATTAGGTCGTCGCTGAAGACGAAGCGGGTGGTCCCGGGATTGTTGTAGATGCAGAGCGGCAGGTCGCCCGCCGCCGCGACCGAGGCCATGTGCCGGAAGACCTCCTCCTCCGTCAGCGGCGTATAGGACATGGGGGCGAGCAACAGGCCGTCGGCCCCGGCCGCCTTCGCATCGCGCGCGAGCGCCTCGGCCTCGTCCGTGCGCAGCGCACCGACGCCGACGATGACCGGGATCCTGCCGCCGACGCTCTCCATCGCGGTCTCGACGGCGCGCCGGCGCTCGCTGCGCGCCAGGAACGCATAGCCGCCCGTGCTGCCGAGAAGGCCGATGGAATCCGCCCCGGCCGCCAGGATGCGGCCAAGAAGGCCGGCAAGGACGGCCGTGTCGACACGGCCCGCCGCATCCGTCGGGGTGATGGAAAAGGCCGAAAGGCCGCTGAAAAGGGTCATGCACTCCTCCTGTCGCCGCCGCTCATAGACCGCCGGCCGTGAAAACGAACAGATAGGGCGTTTTCGCGATTCGAGGCAAAGCGGAAGCGCCCTAGGTGTTTAGTCCCGGTATTTGATGGTGCACTATTCAGCCAGGAATGGAGGGATGCGCTATGGGACAGATTCTACACGGGAGCGCCCGCACGACAGAGGCAGTCCGTCGAGCGATACAACATAGTCAAGAGAGCCTGAGGGTTCTGGCGAAGCGCTATGGGATCAACCAGAAGACCGTAGCGAAATGGAAGCGGCGCACAGCGGTGAAGGACCTGCCAACCGGTCCAAAAGACGCGCACTCGACGACACTTTCAATCGAAGAAGAGGCGATCATCGTTGCCTTTCGCCGACACACACTGCTGCCATTGGATGACTGCCTCTACGCGCTGCAGGCCACGATCCCGCATTTGACCCGCTCGTCCCTACATCGCTGCTTACAACGGCATGAGATCAGCCGATTGCCAGAAGTGACAGGGGACAAGGAGCCGAAGAAGAAGTTCAAGACCTACCCTATTGGGTACTTCCACATCGACATCGCCGAAGTGCGCACGGCCGAAGGCAAGCTCTATCTTTACGTAGCGATAGACCGGACCAGCAAGTTCGCCTTCGTCCAGTTGGTCACCAAAACAGGCAGAACATCGGCGTCCGCCTTTCTGGTCGCGCTGATCGCAGCCGTGCCTTACAAAATCCACACCGTCCTGACCGATAACGGCATCCAGTTCACGTTCCCGCCGCGCTACGCCGATGGCCCTACGGCCACTTACATCACGCACATGTTTGACATGCGTTGCCGTGAGAACGGGATCGAACACCGGCTCACCAAAATCAAGCATCCCTGGACCAACGGCCAGGTCGAGCGAATGAACCGAACGATCAAGGAAGCGACTGTCAAACGTTACCACTACGACAGCCATGCCCAGTTAACCGCCCACCTTCATGACTTCGTTGACGCCTACAATTACGGCCGTCGGTTAAAGACACTGCGCGGCCTAACGCCCTACGAATACATCTGCAAAATCTGGGCAACAGAGCCGGGACGGTTTAAACTCAATCCGCACCATCAAATGCCGGGACCAAACAATTAGGCCGCGTAAGTTCTGGAAAAGGTTTGGCAGGCGATGAACCTCATCGAGGA
>CAMLOC010000173.1 GCA_946481465.1 uncultured Shinella sp.
AGCGCCGAGCCGGTCATTTCCAGCGGCGGCAGGTTGAAGGCCATGATGTAGCTGACGCCGATGACCGTGCCGGGAATGGCGAAGCTCATCATCAACGCGAACTCGAAGACGTTCTTGCCGGCGAATTTCTGGCGCACGATGATATAGGCCGTCAGAAGACCGACGACGGCCGTCAGAGGCGCGGAGATCAGCGCGATCTCCATCGTCGTCCAGAACGAGTTCCAGGCGACGCCCGTCCAGGCGATACCGCCATCGAAGCTGATGGAGAACGCCTTGGCGTAGTGGTCGAGCGTCAGCGAATTGTCGAGGCCCCAGGTCTTCACGAAGCCGCCGATCAGGATCATGCCGTAGATGACGAGCGTGAAGAGGATCCACGGGATGACGACGGCGTGAACGCCGATCGATAGGCCGCGCGGCAGAGCGATATGCGATCCGCTGTCGCCCTTGCCCGTCACGGTGGCGAAGTTCTTGCCGGATAGCCAGAGGCGCTGGGCGAGGAAGGCCGAGAGCGTGAAGACGAGCAGAACCATGGCGAGCACGGCGGCGCGCGAAGGATCGTTCTGCGAGCCGACGACGGCGAAGAAGATTTCCGTCGACAGCACGCCGTGGCTGCCGCCGAGGACCAGCGGATTGCCGAAATCGGCCATGCTCTCGATGAAGCCGATGAGGAAGGCATTGGCGAGACCCGGCTTCATCAGGGGCAGCGAGACGCGCCGGAAGGTACGCCAGCGGTCGGCGCGCAGCGTCGTGGAGGCCTCCTCCATCGACGGGCTGACGCCCTCGACGACGCCGATCAGCACCAGGAAGGCGATCGGCGTGAAGGAGAGGACCTGGGCGATCCAGATGCCGGTGAGGCCGTAGAGCCAACGCCCCGGCTCGACGCCGAAGAGATCGGAAAGCCCCTGCGTGATGACGCCCGCGCGGCCGAAGAGCAGCGTCAGCGCCAGGCCGATGACGAAGGGCGGCGTGATGATCGGCAGGATGGTAAGGAGCCGCAGGCCCTTCTTGTAGGGAAAGCGCGTGCGGGTAGCGACGAGCGCGAAGGCAAGGCCGAGCAGCGTTGAGCCGAGCCCCGTCATGATGGCGAGCCACAGCGTGCGCCAGGCGACGCCGCAGCGCGCGCCGCCGATGACGCAGTTCAGGCTCCAGATGCCGGGATCCTGCATGTTGCGGATGAAGCCGTCCGGATTGAACGAGCCGTCGAAATCCTGCACCGAACCGGCGAACATGCTGCTGATCGGATAGAAGACGAAGACGGCGACGAGGAAGACGAGCAGCGAAATGGCGCTGACGACGAAGGCGTCGCCCTTCATGACGCCGCGCTCGGCAAGGCCGAAGGAAAAGAGCAGCACGAAGACGACCGCCGAGAGCACGGCGCCGGCGCCCATCGAGGGCTGGCCGTCCGAAAGCGCGCCGAACAGGCTTTCGCTCACCGTCCAGGTCCAGCCGGAAAAGCCGATGGCAAGGCCCTGCAGCGTCAGGAAGAGGACGCCGAGCGCCCCGATCCATGCCAGTGCGCCGCCGCGGCGCATCGGGTCCGCCATGCCGCGCGCGGCGACCGCGAGGAGAAGCAGCAGAACGACGCCGGCAAGCCAATGGCGGCCATGCACGGCGATCTGCACGAAACCGGGCGCGGTCTCGGGAGAAACGGGGAAACCGACCAGCCAACCGAATCCGTAGAAGCCGCCGTCGATCCGGTACCAGGGCAGAAGGGTCAATGCGACCGCGCCCAGGATCAGGACCACGTCCAGCCTGCGATTGCCATGTCTCATGGCCGACCTCGCTGTTTATCGAGTGTAGGAATGCGGGAAGCAGGTGCCGGAAAGACCCCTCCCCAACCCCTCCCCGCGAGGGGGAGGGGCTAACCTGCGGCACCCTCGGCGCACAAGGCGGAGGCAAGAGCACGCTGCGCTCTTTCTCCCCCCTTGTGGGGGAGATGCCGGCAGGCAGAGGGGGTTTTCAAAGGCTACCGCCCATGAGCAATCAATTGGCGGCCGCGCCGACCTCGCGGTCCCAGCGCTCCAGCAGCGCCTTGCGCTTGGCCGGGTCGCCGTAGGTGGCGAAATCGTAGTCGATCAGCTTGATGTCCTCGAAGCGCGGCGCTTCCTTCGGGATTTCCGCGCTCTTGTTGGAGGGAAGCTGGAAGGATTTCGCATCCTTCATGCGCGACTGGACTTCCGGGGTCAGCGCCCAGTCGTACCAGATCTTGGCATTGTCGAGGTTGCGCGCGCCCTTGATGATCGACATGGAGCCGATCTCGTAGCCGGTGCCCTCGCAGGGCGTGACCGGCTTGACCGGGAAGCCTTCCGCCACCATCGACACCGCGTCGTGCACGAAGACGATGCCGAGCGCCGTCTCGCCGCGCGCCGCCGCCTTGACGGGCGCCGAGCCGGACTTGGTGTATTGCGAGACGTTGTCGTTGAGCTTCTTCAGGTAGTCGAAGGCCGGGTCCTCGCCCATGATCTGCACGAGGGAGGCGAGCGCCGTATAGGCGGTGCCGGAGGAATTCGGGTTGGCGATCTGGATCTCGCCCTTCAGTTCCGGCGCCAGCAGGTCGGCCCAGCAGAGCGGCTCCTTGAAGCCCTTCGACTTGAAGATCTCGGTGTTGTAGCCCCAGCCGAGCGCGCCGGCATAGACGCCGACCGTCTTGTAGCCGGAGCTTTCGGCCTGCTTCTTCGCCCAGTCGTTGAGCTCATCGAGCTTCGGCGACTTGTATTCCAGCGTCAGGTTCTCCGACGCGGCCTGCAGGTGCGGGTCGCCCGTGCCGGCCCACCAGATGTCGGTCTTCGGGTTGCGGGCCTCGGCGCGCACCTTGGCATAGGTCTCGCCCGAGGACAGGCGCACCATGTTCACCTTGATGTCGCTGTGCGCCTTCTCGAAATCGCCCTTCATCTGCTCGCAGATGACGACGTCGGCCGAGCAGATGAGGTTGAGTTCGCCGGCCGCCTGCGCCGGCAGGGCGGCAAGCGCCGTTCCGGCGAAAAGCATGAGGGAAAGGGTTCTGGTCTTCATGGGGCATCCTCCTGTTGCCTTGGTTTTGATCTGCGGCGCGAACGGGCACGGCGGGGCCTTCGGGCTGCCCGCGGGCGGCACGTTCGCGATTGTCGAATAGGGTTGCTTCCGGCCTCGATCAGTTCGTCGCGGAGACCACCGCGTCAAACCGCTCGAGCAGCCGACTTCGTTCTTCCGGCGAGCCGAAGGTGGCGAAGTCGTAGTCCACCATCTTGATCAGCGAGATGTCCGGCGCAGCGAGCGGCAGGCCCGCCATGGCGTTCGACGGCACCTGGTTCTGGCCGGCGGCCGCACCCGTCGCCTGGCCTTCCGGGCTCAGCGCGAAATCGACGAAGCGTTTCGCCGCCTCCACATGGCGCGCGCCCCGGACGATGCTGACGGCGCCGATCTCGTAGCCCGTGCCCTCGCAGGGCGCGACGATGACGAGCGGGGAGCCGGCCTCCTTCTGCGTGACGGCGTCGTGCATGAAGGAGATGCCGATCAACACCTCGCCGCGCGCCGCGGCCTTGACCGGCGCGGAGCCCGATGACGTGTAGCGCTCGATGTTGCGGTTGAGGGCGGCAAGATACCGGAAAGCCTCCTCCTCGCCGAAGAGCTGCACCAGCGTGGCGAGCGTCGTGAAGGCGGTGCCGGAGGAATTCGGATTGCCGCTCTGGATGCGGCCGCGATAGGCGATGTCCGTCAGGTCCTTCCAGCAGGTCGGCGCCGGCAGCTTTGCCGCGCGCAGCAGCTCGGCATTGTAGGCGAAGCCCAGCGCCCCGGCATAGATGCCGGCCGAGCGGCCGCCGGACATGGCGAAGAAGTTCTGCGCCCAGGGCAGCATGTCGCGCTCATGCGCCGGCTGGTAGGGTTCCAGCAGGTTCTCCGAGCCGGCCTGAAGATGCGTATCGCCCGTGCCGCCCCACCAGACGTCGACGGTGGGCGCGGCCTTTTCCGCGCGGATCTGGTTGAGGATGTCGCCGGTGCTCCGGCGCGTCATCGCGATCTCAAGGCCCGTCTTGGCCTCGTAGGCCTTCTGCATGACGGCGCACCACGCCTCGTCGACACCGCACAGGACGGTGAGCGAGGGGGCCGTCATGCCGGCCGTAGCGGCACATAGCCACACGGCCATGCCCGCGCCGAAAGCGCTGATGCCTCTCACGATGTTCCTCCCATTCGGAACGCCCCGCCTCCCAACGGCGGGCATCCCGATCTCCACGCTCAGGATGGCATATCCGCCGCGCACCGCAATCGAAGAATGGTTACCGTTCTTACAGCGCCGGCCCTCGCCTTCCCTCAAAGATGACAAAGGTTACAAATGTGACAAGGTCGCATAATGCGAGCCGCTTTGAACAATCATCCGGGCCTCACTATGATGGGCGCGGGAGGAAGGGCATGTGTTGAACGAGAGGATACGGATTCTGATCGTCGAGGACGATCCGGACATGGCGGAACTCATCTCCGACCTGGTGGAGGCGGAGGGCTGGATGCCGGTGACCGCGCCGTCAGCGGAGGCGGCCGCGGGCGTGCTGGCGCGCGGAAACGTGCATCTCGTGCTCGTCGACCATAACCTGCCGGGCATTTCCGGCCGCGTCTTCGCCCAGCGCCTGCGCGCGCAGGCCAATATCGGCATCGTCATGGTGACGGCGGCGGGCAGCGCCGCCGACCGCGTGCTGGGGCTGGAGACGGCGGCGGACGACTATGTCGTCAAGCCCTTCGAGCCGATCGAACTGACCGCGCGCATCAAGGCCGTGCTGCGCCGCACGATCCCCTCGCTGAAACCCGAGCGCGACAGCGAGCACGAGCCGGCCTCGCTGAGGCTGGGCGACTGGTCGGTGGACCTTGCGAACCGCCGCGCCGTCTGCCGCACCGATCCCGGCAAGTCGCTGACCGGCGCGGAATTCGCCCTGCTGGAGATTCTCGCCGAGACGCCGAACACCCCCGTCAGCCGCGCGCAGATCCTCGACCGGCTCGGCGCGGAGAGCGACCGCTACATCGACCGCAATGTCGACGTGCTCGTGCTGCGCCTGCGCCGCAAGATCGAGCGCAACCCGGACCTTCCCCGCCACATCAAGACGCGGCGCGGCAAGGGCTATGTGCTCGACACCGACGACGGCGAGCCCGCGCCGTGATCAGCCGCCCCTTCCTCTCCTCGATCGCCTTCCGCCTGCCCTTTGCGATCGTCTTCATCTGCGTGCTCGTCTTCAGCCTCTCGACCATCGCCATCTACGGCCTGCAGCGGGCGCGCGAGGAGATGGCGAGCTACGGCCTGCAGGCCTTTTCGAGCCTTGCAAAGGCCTCGCTCGTCTCGCGCCAGGTCTCCGACCTCGTCTCCAGCGCGCCCTTCCTGATGAACGCCACCTCGCCCTACCGGGTCTCCAGCGAGAGCCGCTCGGTGGTCGCCCAGGTCGACGCGCTGCTGCGCACCATGGCGCCGGACAGCCGCGAGGCGGGTGCCAAGGGCTTTGCCAGCGCCCGCATCGTCGAGTTGCTGGAGACGATCCGCACCCAGACCACGACCCTGGCGGGGGACGCCGACAGCGCCCAGCAGCACAAGGCCGAGGCCGCCGCCGCGCTTGGCGAGATCGCCACCGGCAGCGGCCTTGCGGATGCCGATTTCCGCCGGCGGCTGAACGCCATCGTGCAATCGGCCTCCAATTCCGACAGCCTGTTCCAGCTCGGGGAACTGCGCCGCCGCTATGTCGCCGAAACCGCGCCCCGCCTGGCGCGCGCCGCCCCGGACGGGTTCTCCACCGCCGAATTCGCGCCCTATGAGCGCGTCTTCGAGGCGCAGACGCGCTACCTCCTCGAAATGTTCGCCATCCGCGCCGCCGTCTCGCGGCTGCACTCCGTCTCGCGCGACCTTTCGCACGCCACCGAGACCCAGAGCGAAGCCGTCGCCCGCAGCCTCAACGACGACCTCGTCTCGACCTCCGACGCGCTGAGCCGCCTGCTCGTCATCGTCGCCCTTGCCGCGCTCCTCGTGCTCGTCATGGCGATCTTCTCCATCCGCTCCGTCATGCGCGTCTCGCGCGGCATCGTCGCGCTGTCGACCGGCATGAACGCGCTGGCGGAAGGGCGCAAGGACGTCGACGCGCCGCGCTACGACGGCACGGAGACCGAACTGGTGCGGCTGCTGGAGGCCTTCCGCGCCTTCCGCGAGAGCGTCGAGCGCGTCTCGCGGCTGCGGCGCACCGCCGAGGCCGCCGCGCGCACCATCCGCTCCACCTTCCGCACCATGAACGAGGGCATCGCGCTGTTCGACCCGCGCGGCAGGCCGATCACCATGAACCGCCGCGTCATCGAGCTGGTCGGCTGGTCGGGCTCGGCGCGCAAGCTGCCGGTGCGCAGGTTCGTCGCGCCGATCCCCGAGATCGACCCCATGCTGCTGCCGGCCGAGAACGAGGCGGGCGCGCTCGGCGACCGCTCCGTGCTGCGCCACCGTTCCGAGGCGGGGCGGGTGACGGAGGTCTCGCTGTCGCGCCAGCCGGACGGCGGCATCGTGCTCCTGGCCCGCGACGTCACCGACATCGACCGGCAGGAGGCGGAGACGGCGAAGATCCAGCGCCTCGACGGCATCATGCGCATGACGCACCAGGTGAGCCACGAGGTCGGCAACATGATCGGCATCATCACCGGCAGCCTCGGCCTGCTGGAACGCGAGACCGGCTTCAACGACCGGCAGAAGCGGCATCTCGCCCGCATCCGCAAGGCGGCAGACCGGGGCCGGTCGCTCGCCGGCAGCATGCTTTCCATCGGCAGCCAGCAGCCGATCCATCCCGGCGCGGTGGAGATCGGCGCGCTGCTGCGCGGCATGGCGGACGTGCTGGAAATCGCCGTCGGCGAGAAGTGCAGGCTCGTCTTCGACATTGCCGGGGGCCTGCCGGCGGTGCTGCTCGACGCGGCGCTGTTCGAGCAATCCGTGCTCAACCTCTGCCTCAATGCCGCCGCCGCCATGCCGTCGGGCGGGACGATCCTCATCCGCTGCCTGAATGGCGAGGCCGGCGTCGTCGTCTCGGTGGCCGACGAGGGCATCGGCATGTCGCCGGAAGCCGCCGACAAGGCCTTCGAGCCCTATTTCACCACGCGCGACGAGGAAGGCGGCGCCGGCCTCGGCCTCGCCGTGGTCTACGGCTTCGTGCGCCAGAGCGGCGGCGACGCCCACATCCTCTCGGCACCGGGAAAGGGCACGGTGGTGGAACTCACCTTTCCCGCGCTCGGGGC
>CAMLOC010000174.1 GCA_946481465.1 uncultured Shinella sp.
GAGCCGGAGGACGAGCCGCCAGGTATGCGCTCGACGTCCCGCGAGCACGGATTGCGCGGCGTGCCGTGGTGTGGATTGAGGCCGACGCCGGAGAAGGCGAACTCGCTCATGTTGACCCGCCCGACGCTGACCATGCCGGCCTCGGCGAGCGCCTGCACGACGGCGGCATCGCGGCCGGCGGGCGCCGCATCCTGCAGCACGCGCGAGCCGGCGGTGGTCGCAAGGCCCTTCATGTCGAAGAGGTCCTTCCAGGCGATCGGCACGCCGTCCAGCACGCCGCGCGAGCGCCCTTCGCGCAGGCGCCGCCGCGCGGCCTGCGCCTCCGCCGTCGCCCGCTCGTCGAGCAGCGACAGGAAGATCGTTGTATCGGGATGGGACCGGATGGCGGCCAGCGTCTCCTCGGCGAGCGCGACGGGATCGAGCGCGCCCGATTGCAGGAGAACGGAAAGCTGGGCGATCGACCGCGGTTCCATCGTCATCGTCAAATCTCCTTGCTGAGCACCCCATCGCCCGCCTTCCGGCCGGCGCGCAGGGCCCTGTTTCAACAGGAAGGGGCGGGAGCGTCAACAGGAAAGACGAGGCTTCCCGCCGCCGATCCCGCCCCCGCGCTCAGCCCGGCAGGGTCGCCAGCGCCACCAGCCCGGCCAGCGGCGAGGGCTCCGTCGACAGGATGTCGGTGACACAGGGCGCCGCCAGCACGGCGGCGACGACGAGAAAGACGGACAGGCGTTTCATTGCGGCCTCCTGGGCATTGTTCGGGACGTATTTTCGAGATGCGCCTCTAGGTTTCCTTGTTTTTACCGCATTATCCGACGTCGAAGCGACCTCGCTTCGACTGGAAATGCTCTAGGCGAGCGCAAGCTCGACATCGATATTGCCGCGCGTCGCCTTGGAATAGGGGCAGGTCTGGTGCGCTTCGGCGATGAGCGTGCGCGCCAGGTCCGGCTCGATGCCCGGCAGGCTGACGGTGAGGCGGGCGGCCAGGAAATAGCCCTCGCCGGCCATGCCGAGATCGACCTCGGCGTCGACGGCGGTCTCGGCCGGCAGGCGGATCTTGCGCTTGCCGGCGGCAAGGCCGAGGGCGCCGATGAAGCAGGCCGACCAGCCGGCCGCGAAGAGCTGCTCGGGATTGCTGCCGGGCTTGCCGCTGCCGGGCGGCGACAGGCGGATGTCGAGCGCCGCGTCGTCGCTGCGCGCCGCGCCGTCGCGCCCGCCGGTGGTGCGGGTCCTGCCGGTATAGAGAACCTTTTCGATCTTGGTCATGGGATGCTCCTTCGTTCGGTCGCCTCTGCGACGCTGTTGACGGGAGCGTTTTGCCCGGCCGGCGTATCCGGCATGTTTCCGAAACGGGCGAAAATGTATCAAAGCGTAGCGGCAGCCCTCACGGCTCCGGGCGGGGCAATCGCCTATGGCTGGAAACCCCTCCCCACAAGGGGGAGGGGCTTAACCCGCGGCACCTTTCGCGCAAAACATGCAGGAAGAGCAGGCTGCTAGCCTTCTCCCCCCTTGTGGGGGAGATGCCGGCAGGCAGAGGGGGTTTTCCATAGGCGATTGCCCTGGCTCCGGGCGGGGCCTCAGGGCAGCAGGACCTCGGCGGCAAGCCCGCCGCCCGGCCGGTTGGAAAGCCGCACCGATCCGCCGAGGGCGGCGGCGAGCTGCTGGGCGATGGCAAGGCCGAGCCCCGCCCCGCCCGTCTCGCGGTTGCGCGACTGCTCCAGCCGGAAGAAGGGCTGCATGGCCGCCTCGATCTTCTCCTCGGGAATGCCCGGCCCGCGGTCGAGGACGGTGATGCGCGTGCCGCCGTCCGCCCGCCGCTCGACGCCTATCTCGGCGCTGCCGGCGAATTTCAGGGCGTTGTCGATGAAATTGGTGAGGATGCGGCGCAGCGCATGGGGCTTCGTGGCGACCGTGCCGGAAACCGCGCCGGCCACCGTCACCGCCTTGCCCATGTCCTGGTAGTCATAGGCGATGCTGTCGATGAAGGAGGAGAGGTCGATACGCGAGGGTTTCTCGCCGTTGCCGTGGGCGCTGCGGGCATAGGCGATGCCGTCCTGCACCAGCCGCTCGATCTCGGCAAGGTCGCTCAGGAGCTTGTCGCGCTCGGGCGTGTCGTCGGCCATGTCGGCGCGCAGCCGCATGCGGGTGATCGGCGTCTGAAGGTCGTGCGAGATGGCGGCGAGGATCTGCACCCGCTCCTCCAGGTAATGGGCGATGCGCTCGCGCATGGCATTGAAGGCGCTCACCACATGGGCGACCTCGCTCGGCCCTTCCGCGCCGAGCGGCGGGCCCGGCCGGTTGGGATCGAGCGCATCGGCGGCCGCGGCCAGACGCTCCAGCGGCCGCACCGCCTGGCGCACCACATACCAGGCGCACAGCATCAGCAGCACCATCTGCACGACGAAGACGGAGGGCAGCCAGTTCGCCACGGGCATGACGCCGCGCGGAAAGATGTCGATCGTCAGGGGGCTGCCGTCGCTGAGCGACAGATGGGCCTGCAGGCGCAGCGTCTCGCCGGGGATCCTCTCGAGGCGCAGCGGAAAACGATGGCCCACCGCCTCCTCGATGCGCGCGGCGATCTCGGCGCCGCGCGCCGAGGCGTCGGGCTCGCCCGGCAGGCCCTCGCCGAGCACGAAGCTGTAATTGCCCCGGCCGAGGCGATCGACGAGGCCGGCGCGCGCGTCCGCCGGCATGAGGTCGAGCACGGCGATCGACGTCGCCACGTCGCTTTCCAGCGTGCCGAGCATCACCGCCTTGGCCGACATGTAGCGTTCGAGCGAGAGCACCGTGAAGGACAGGCCGTAGGCGACCGCAAGCCCGACGAAGAGGATGAGGAAGATCCGGGCGCGCAGCGTTCCGGGCAGGAGGCGCAGGACGCCCGCCCTCATGCGCGCGGCTCCACGATGCCGACCGGCACGGAGAAGACATAGCCCTCGCTGCGCACCGTCTTGATATAGACCGGCTCGCGCGCGGCGTCGCCGAGGCGCTGGCGCAGCCGGCTGACGAGAAGGTCGATGGAGCGGTCGAACAGCTCCGCGTCGCGCCCCTGCGTGAGGTTCAGCAGCTGGTCGCGGTTGAGCACGCGCTGGGGATGGTCGATGAAGACGCGCAGCAGGCGGTATTCCGCCCCGCTGAGCGCGATCTCCGTGCCGTCGCGGTCGAGCAGGTGGCGGCCGACCGTATCGAGCCGCCAATCGCCGAAGGCGAGGAGCTGGCCGGCCTCGCTGACCTGCAGGTTGGGCGGCAGCATGCGCGTGCGCCGCAGCACCGCCTTGATGCGGGCGAGCAGCTCGCGCGCCGCGAAGGGTTTCGCCAGGTAGTCGTCGGCGCCCATTTCGAGGCCGATGATGCGGTCCATCTCGTCGCTGCGCGCCGTCAGCATCAGGATCGGCGTCGCCTTGTGCCGGCCCGCGCGCAGCTCGCGCGCGAGCACCAGCCCGTCGTCGCCCGGCATCATCACGTCGAGCACGATGAGGTCCACCGCATTCGCCTCCAGGAAGGCGCGCATCTGCCGGCCGTCGGCGGCGACGCTCGCCCGCAGCCCGTTCTTCTTCAGGTAGGACGACAGGAGTTCGCGGATCTCGCGATCGTCGTCGACGACAAGGATATGATCGACATGGTCCATGGGCGGGTTTCCGAATGCCTCCTGGCGGCCCCTGCCGCCTTCTCGTGTTGTAGACCGGGAGCGGGCCCCCGCGAAAGGGGCGCGCGGCGGGCCGGCCGGATACCGTGCGATACGATCCCTACACTGAGGTACAAATCCGCATCCTTGCGGACACATGCGGGATACGCGCCGCTGGCGATATGCCGCCACTGGCCGCCCATCGCAGCCAGCGCCCGAAACATCCAGAGGACCCGACGATGACCCTCCTTGTCATTGCCTATCTCGGGGGTGCGCTGACCATCCTGAGCCCGTGCATCCTGCCCATCCTTCCCTTCGTCTTCGCCCGTGCCGGCCAGCCCTTCGCCACGAGCACGCTGCCCATGCTCGCCGGCATGGCGATGACCTTCGCGCTGGTCGCGACCCTTGCCGCCGTCGGCGGCGGCTGGGCGATCGAGGTCAACGAATACGGCCGCGCCGCCGCCATCGCGCTCGTCGCCGTCTTCGGCCTCGGCCTCCTGTCGCCGCGCTTCGCCACTCTCCTCGCCCGCCCCGCCGTCGATATCGGCAACCGGCTGGCGAAGGCGTCCGGCACCGGCGGCAACCCTGCCGGCGCCCTCATGCTCGGCATCGCCACCGGCCTGCTGTGGGCGCCCTGCGCCGGCCCCATCCTCGGCCTCGTCCTGACGGGCGCCGCCCTCAAGGGCGCCAATCTGGCGACGACCGGCCTGCTGCTTGCCTATGCCGCCGGGGCTGCCACCTCGCTCGGCCTTGCCCTTGCGCTCGGCGGCCGGCTCCTTGCCGGGCTGAAGCGCTCCCTCGGCGTCGGCGAGCGGATCCGCCAGGGGCTCGGCGTCGCGGTCCTCGCCGGCGTCGCCGCCATCGCGCTCGGCCTCGATACCGGCTTCCTCGCACGGCTCTCCTATGCCGGCACCAGCGCCTTCGAACAGGCCGTTCTCGACCGCCTGCACGCAGAGCCGAAGCGCGCGCCGGTCGCCGTCGCCTCCGCGAACGAGGCGGAGGCCTTCCGCAGCGCCCTGCCGCACGAGGGCGCGGCGCCCGCGCTCGACGGCGCCGTCGCCTGGCTGAACTCGCCGCCGCTCGACATGGCGTCGCTGCGCGGCAAGGTCGTGCTCGTCGATTTCTGGACCTATTCCTGCATCAACTGCATCCGCACCGCGCCCTATGTCCGCGCCTGGTCGGAGAAGTACAAGGACAAGGGCCTCGTCGTCATCGGCGTGCATGCGCCGGAATTCGCCTTCGAGAAGAACATCGACAATGTCAGGAAGGCGGTCGCCGACTTCCGGATCGACTATCCCGTCGCCGTCGACAACGACTACCGCATCTGGCGCGCCTTCGACAACAGCTACTGGCCGGCCCACTACCTGATCGACGCCGAGGGCCAGATCCGCTACAGCCATTTCGGCGAGGGCAACTATGCCGAGATCGAACAGGCGATCCAGGACCTGCTGCGCGAGGCCGGCGACAAGATGGCCGGGGGCAGCCCGGTCAAGCCCGAGGCGAAGGGCGCCGAGGCCGGCCCGGACCTGAAGAACATCCGCTCCGGCGAAACCTATCTCGGCTACAGCCGGGCGGCGGGCTTCGCCTCGCCCGAGGGCCTCGCCGCGGACGCCGCGCGCCGCTACACGATACCCGATCCCGACCTCAACGCCTGGGGCCTTGACGGCACCTGGACCGTGAAGGGCGAGCAGGCGGTGCTCGACCGGCCGGGCGGCGCCATCGCCTACCGCTTCAGCGCCCGCGACCTTCACCTGGTGCTCGGCCCCGGCGCCGGCGGCAAGCCGGTCCGCTTCGAGGTGACGATCGACGGCAAGCCGCCCGGCATCCACCACGGCGCCGACACCGACGCCGCCGGCCGCGGCATCGTCACCGCCACGAAGCTCTACCAGCTCGTGCGCCAGGCGGGCGCGGTGGAGCCGCGCACCTTCGAGATCCGCTTCCTCGATCCCGGCGTCGAGGCCTATGCCTTCACCTTCGGCTGATCGCGGATGCCCTCGTCCTGCCGATCCGGGCCGCCGGCGATTGCCTGGCGCGCCCGGGGCCTTTATCCCTCTTGTCCGGCCGGTGCAGCGCCCGGCCCGATTCGCGGAGTGTCGCCATTGGACCCACAAGAGATCGGCAATGTCGTGGACTGGCTCGTGCGGCAGGGCCTCGACGGGCTGGACGAGGCCGAGCTGATCACCGCCTTCTGCCGCCGGCTCGGCGGGCTCGGCATTGCGCTCGAACAGGCGGTGATCGTCATCGACACACTGCATCCCGTCCTGGAATCGCAGGGCTATTTCTGGAACGCGACCGACGAGGCGAGCGCCGGCCGGCGGGATTTCTCGCGGCTGGAGGCCGAGCGCAACGAGGCGCAATGGCGCGCAAGTCCCTTCTTCCACATGCTGGAAAACGGCCTCGCCGAACTGCACATCCCCCTTGCCGAGAAGAACAGCAACCATGCCTTCCCGGTGCTCGACGACCTGCGGGCGGAGGGCCACACGGACTATTTCCTCCAGTTCCACCAGCTGGGCGAGGCGATCGGCGAGGTGGACGGCCTGTTCTCGCGCTGGTCGACGAAGCGGCCGGGCGGCTTTACCGCCGAGGACATCGCCTGCCTCCGGCGCACGGTGCCCGCCTTCGCGCTTGCCGTAAAATCCACGGCGTTCCGCCGGATGACCAGTTCCCTCGTCGAGGTCTATCTCGGGCGCGACGCCGCGCGGCGGGTGCTGAAGGGCCGCATCGAGCGCGGCAAGGTCGACAGCATCAGGACGGTGCTGTGGTTCTCCGACATGCGCAACTACACCGCGCTGTCGGAAAGCGTGCACAGCGGCGACCTGATCGCCATGCTGGGCGACTATGCGGACGCCGCCATCTCCGCCGTGCACGCGGCCGGCGGCGACGTGCTCAAGCTGATGGGCGACGGCACGCTCGCCATCTTCAACCATGCCGACCCGCAGGAGGCCGCCGCCGCGAGCCTGAGGGCCTGGTACGATCTGGCCGGCCGGGTCGAGGCGCTGAACGCCCGGCGGCAGGCGGCGGGCCTCGCCACCACGACCGTCCATGTCGGGCTGCATGTCGGCGAGGTGTTCTACGGCAATATCGGCAGCAACGAGCGGCTGGACTTCACGGTGATCGGCCCGGCGGTCAACGAGGCCTCGCGCATCGTCGCCGCCAGCCGCAAGGTCGGCCGCCGGCTCCTGATCTCGCACGACCTCCTCGGCCTCCTGTCCGGGCCGGAGGCGAGCGCCTTCGAGGATCTCGGGGCCTTCCGCCTGAAGGGCGTGAAGCGCAGGAAGCGGCTGCATGCGCCGCGGGAGCCGTGAACGCGGGCGGGTAAATTGTGCCGCCGCCGCGCCGCCTGTATGCTCCGCCGAAAACCGAACCACCTCTGGCTTGCGGATGATGTCATGAAACTCCCCTTCCCCCTCGCCGCACTGGCCGTCACCGCGCTCGCCTTCGGCGCGCCGGAAGCCCGGGCGGCGCCGGACGCCTGCATCGCCGGGGGCGCCGCGATCATCGCGAACGCCTATCCCGCGGCACGAGAGGCCGCCGACGGGACCTTCGACGTCGAGGGCGCGACCGTCAGGCTGCCGGCG
>CAMLOC010000175.1 GCA_946481465.1 uncultured Shinella sp.
GAGGCCGCCGAGTGCATCGACAGCACGCTCGCCGCCCGCACCGGCGATATCGCCCGCATCGCCGGCGAGGCCGCAGAACGCATCGACGGCACGCTCACGGCGCGCACCGGCGACATCGAGCGCATCACGGGCGAAGCCGCCGAGCGCATCGCCGGCACGATCGACGAAAAGACCGGCCGCATCGAGGAACGCCTCGGCACGATGGACCGCGCACTGACCATCGGCCTCGACAGCGTCAACCGCACGATCGACGGCAAGGCCGCCGGCCTTGCCGCCACGCTGCGCGATGCCGTGTCCCAGGCCGCCCAGGACATGGACGCCGAAGCGGTCCGCTCGGCCCAGTCGCTCGCCAAGACCGGCGAGGAATTCGCCAGCCTCAGCTCGTCGCTGCGCGGCGCGGTTTCCCGCGCAGCCCAGGAAATGGGCGCCGAAGCCCAGCGCGCCGCCGAAAACATCGCCCGCACGGGCGAGGAGTTCGCCGGCAACCTTTCGGCCCGCAACGAAGCCTTCGCCCGCGCCGTCGAGGAGACCACCTCGACCGCCGTCGCCCGCTTTGCCGAGACGGAAAACCGCCTCGCCGACCAGGCCCAGTCGCTGCGCGCCGGCCTCGGTGACGTCGAGAAGGCGCTGGAAGCGCGCGGCGCCTCCATCCGCTCGACGCTCGACGAGCGCACCCGCGAGCTCAACTCCATGCTGGCAAGCCGCACGGAAGAGCTTGCCCGCCTGATCGACGAGGAAGCCCGTCCGGTCATCGACAGCTATGCCGCCGTCGGCCGCGAGGCTGCCGAGGGCATCGGCGGTGTCGCCCGCGACGCGGCCGAGCGCATCAGCGGCGTTGCCCGCGAGAGCGCCGAGCGCCTGCGCAACGAGAACAACGCGCTCATCAACGCCATCTCCGCCCGCACGGCCGATACGCTGGCCGCCATCACCGGCCGCACGGAAGAAGCCGCCGGCGCGATGCGCGAGATCGAAAGCGGCCTTGCGGCCAATGTCGAGAGCCTGATCGCCCGCCTTTCGGAAAGCAACGGCGCGATCGCCGGGATCGTCGATGCGGCCAGCCAGACGCTGGGCGCCATCGACGGCCGCCTGACGAGCACGGCCGAGCGCTTCTCCACCTCCGCCGAGCGCGCCTCCGACATGGTGTCCACCACGTCGCGGCTGCTCGAGGGCAAGGTGGACCGCCTGTCCGACATCTCGTCCGGCACGCTCTCGCAGATCGGCGGCATCGTCGGGCGCTTCGAGGACCACTCGAAGATCCTGTCGCAGGCCTCGGACCTGCTGGCCGCCGCCCAGTCGAACCTCGTCTCGACGCTGGAAGAGCGCCAGGACGCGCTGCGTTCGCTCTCCGTCGGCCTCGTGCAGCGCTCGGAGGAGATCGAGAAGACCATGCAATCGCTCGAAGGCATGGTCGAGGGCGTCTTCACCCGCGCCGAGGAACGTTCGAACCTCATCGCCGGCAACCTGCGCGGCGGCATCCAGTCCTCCTTCGCCGAAGTCGGCCGCGTCCTCGGCGAGACCGAGAAGCGCGCCGAGGCCGCCGCCAACACGCTGCGCGAGCAGCTGATGAAGGCCGGCGAGGAGGCGGGCCAGTCGGTCGAGGGCTCGTTTGCCCGCGCCGAGGAACGCACCCGGGAAGTGGCGAACCGCCTGCGCGGCAGCGTCGGCGCCTCGCTCTCCGATGTCGACCGCCTGCTCGCCGAAAGCGGCAAGAAGTCCGAGGCGGCCACGGCGGTCATGCGCGACACGCTGCGCGAGGCCGTCGAGGAAGCCGTCGGCAAGTTCTCTGGCGCAACGGAAGAAATCCGCCGCGCCGCCGCCGATATCCGCAAGGAGCTCGACCAGACCCGCGGCGAACTGAAGCGCGGCGCCTTCGACCTGCCGGAAGAGGCCAAGGAGAACGCCGCCCAGATGCGCCGCGCCGTCAGCGAGCAGATCAAGGCGCTGCAGGACCTGTCCGACATCATCGGCAAGTCCTCCTCGGCGCTGGAAGTCTCCCGCCCGGCAACGGTCCAGGCCAAGGCCGTGCAGCAGGCGCAGCCGGTGCAGGAAACCCGCGTCGAGCCCCGCCGCGAGGAACCGGCCCCGTTGCGCGGCAGCCTCGGCCTCGAGCGTGCCGCGCCGGCCAGCGTACCGCAGCGTGCGCAGCCCCTGCCCGCGGAAACCGAAGCCCGCACCGCCGGCGAAGGCGGCTGGATGCGCGATCTCCTGCGCGGCGCCGTCTCGCGCGAGGAGGCCCAGTTCGGCCAGCCGCGCACGGATGGCCAGGTCGCCCGCCCGGACAGTCGCAACCCGCGCCATGTCGTCGAATCGCTGAACTCGCTTTCGGTCGATATCGCCCGCGCCATCGACCACGATGCCTCGGTCGACCTGTGGCGCCGCTACCAGCGCGGCGAGCGCGACGTCTTCACGCGCCGCCTCTACACGCTGAAGGGCCAGCAGACCTTCGACGAGATCAAGCGCAAGTACGAGCGCGAGCCGGAATTCCGCACGGCCGTCGACCGCTACATCTCCGATTTCGAGAAGCTGCTCGCCGATGTGGCCCGCAACGACCGCGACAAGGTGATGACGCAGACCTACCTGACCTCGGATACCGGCAAGGTCTATACGATGCTCGCCCATGCGGCAGGCCGCTTCAGCTAAGTGGCGCGAAGAGAAAAGACGGAACGGCCGCCCGCAAGGCGGCCGTTCTGCATTTGGGGCCGCAGCAGGCGCGGCGATAACGCACCTTTGATGAGACATGCCCTCCCGGCCCGCCGATTTCGGGCCTCGGAACCTTAAAATCCGGATCTCCAGCGGCTATATCGGGTGCAACGCGCCGGACGGCGCATGGGAAGAGAGACGGAAATGATCTTCATACAAGGCTTTGGACGCATTCTGGCGACACTCGCGGTCGCGGTGATGGTGATGATGACGATGGTCGACTTCGCGGAGGCCCGCCGCGCCGGCGGCGGCTTCGGCAGCCGCGGCAGCCGCACCTTCTCGACACCCTCGACGACGCGCACCGCCCCGACGGACGCCCAGCCGATCGACCGCACCATGACGCGCCAGCAATCGGCCCAGCCGTCCGCCGGCCGCAATGCGACGGCCACCAATCCGCGCCCCGGCCTCTTCGGCGGCTTCGGCGGCACGCTGCTCGGCGGCCTCATGCTCGGCGGCCTCGTCGGCATGCTGATGGGCCAGGGCCTCGGCGGCGGCATCGGCATGCTCGGCCTTCTCCTGCAGGTGCTGCTGATCGCCGGCCTCTTCCTGTTCCTGCGCCGCATGTTCGCGCAGCGGGGCGCCCCCGCCTATGCCGGCAACGGCCATGCCCGCAATGCCGCGCCGCATAACGGCCCGGACTTCAAGATCCCGAGCATCGGCGGCGGCAGCCGGCAGGCCGCGCCGCAGCCGAAGGGCGGCGACGAGATCGGCATCCAGCAGGCGGACCTCGAACAGTTCGAAAGCATGCTGAAGGAATTGCAGGCGGCCTATGCGGCGGAGGATTTCCGCACGCTGCGCCAGATCACCACGCCGGAGGCGATGTCCTACCTTGCCGAGGAACTCGGCGACAACGCCACCCAGGGCCTGAAGAACGAGGTGCGCGACATCCATCTCGTGCAGGGCGACATCGCCGAGGCCTGGCGCGAGGGCGCCGACGACTACGCCACCGTCGCCATGCGCTACGAGAGCATCGACGTGATGCGCGACCGCACGACCGGCGCACTCGTGTCCGGCGATCCGGATAATCTGACGGAAACCGTCGAGATCTGGACGTTCCTGCGCCGCAACGGCGGCGACTGGAAGGTCTCGGCCATTCAGGGTGTTCAGGACGCTTGATCGACTGAGGGGTCTTGCATTGTAAAGCCCCTCATCCCGCTGCCGCGACCTTCTCCCCGCAAGCGGGGAGAAGGAACAAGGGGCACCGCTTTCCACTCAGCATGACGTTATTTGCCTGGGGAAACCCGCAAGGCACATCCCTTCGCCCCGCTTGCGGGGAGAAGGTGCCGGCAGGCGGATGAGGGGCTTTTCACCCAAGACATCAAGAAAATCAGATCGCCGCCAGCGTCCAGCCGACAATATCGGCGGTGACCGCGGCGAAGGCCGCGTCGAGGGCCTTCACGAAGGCCGTGTTGCCGGTGCCGCCGACGGGCGCCGTCGCGCGAAACACCTTCTGCGCCCGCACCGTGCCGTTGCGGTCATTCAGCAGCTTTGCCGAAATCTCCACCACCGCCGCATCGGCGCCGGCCGTCTGCACCTCGAAGGCGCGGATATCGGTGACGATCTGGTAGTCGATCGCAAGGCCCTGCCCCGGCATGCCGACGCCGCCGAGGCGGCCGGTGTTCTCGAAGGCCTGCACGAGCTTGGCCTGCACCATCTTGCTCAGGCTGTCGCTCCACTGCGCGCCGGCGAGATACTGGATTTCGGAGGCGGACGGGCGGATGACGATCTGCTCGCCGTCGAGCGCCTTCAGCGCCGAGGGCTGCGGCACGAGGATCTGCCGGCTCCTGGCCGAAGGACCGTCTGCGGTGGCGATAGAGGTGAGCGCGAACGTATCGTTCTTGGCCTGCGTGCTGCCGCAGGCGGTAAGCGTTGCCGCCAGAACGGCGACGAGCGCGGCGCGCGCCGCAGTCCCGTTCCGCAACAAACCCATACCCGAACCCGTCATGTCGTCCTCAAACCCTTGTGCCTGCCTGTGTAGCAGCGGCACGGCATGCTGTCACGGCCGCCCGGACGGACAAGTTCGCCTTGAACCGCCACTGCCCTGCAGTTGTGGGGATAGGGCCACACCTTGCGGCCGGATCAGCGCCGGTTGCGGCCGTCATACTGCTTGACCGTCTCGCCGCCGAAGAGCAGGCGCTGCGGATTGCGCTCGAAACCGGAGATCGCGCCGTCGAGATTCTGGATCGTGCGACGCGTATCGAGCACCAGCGCCTCGATATCGCGCAGGCCCGAGCCGGAGAATCGCTGCAAGCCGTCGGCGATCGGGCCGATCCGGCCGTTCAGCGTGTCGGCCGCCTGCTTGATCGATTGCAGCGTCGCCTTGGCCTCCGCGAAGAGCGATTCGGAATCGCCCTCGCCCAGGAAGCCGTCGAGCTTGGCGAGCACGCCGTCGACGCGCGTGGAGGCCGCGTTCAGCTTGCTGCTCATCTGCTGCACGTCGGTGATGATCTGGTCGATATCCTCCTCGCGCGCGCCGATGCGGTCGGCGACGCCGGTGACGGAGGCGATGGCCTTGCGGGCGTCGGCGGTGGCGACCGAGATGTCGTTGATCGCCCCGCCGACCTTCTGCGGATCGACCGCGGCGATCAGGCTGTCGATCTTGTCGAGCGAGGCCGTCGCCTGCCTGCCGAAGGTATCGAAGGTCTCGGCCGTCTTGCGGAAGCCCTCGACGGTGGTCTTGATGTCGCCGGAGGCGGCCGCGATATCGCGGCTGACCTTGTCGACATTGCCGACGAAATCCTCGACCTTCTTCGGATCGACCGCCTTGATCAGCGCGTCGACCGAGGCGAGCGTCGAATCAAGCCGGCCGGAAAGGTTGCGGAAGGTTTCCGACAGCCCGCCGACGCTCTGCAGGAACTCGTCCACCTTCTGGCCGTTGCGGGCGAGCGCGCCGGAGAACTGCTCGGCGTTCTGGATGGTCGTGGTCAGCGGTCCGCGCGCATCGGCGACGAAGCCCTGGATATCGGTGATCGCCGCATCGGCGCGCTTGAGGATCTTGTCGGCGGTCGACAGGATGTTCGTCACGCTCGACTGCTCCGCCGTCAGCACGGCCGGAACCTCGCTGTCGAAGGCCTCGCGCAGGATGTTGGCGTCGGCGCCGTTGCCGCCGGAAAGCTCGATATAGGCCGCGCCCGTCAGGCCCTGGACCTCGAGGACCGCGGTCGTCGACTGCTTCACCGGCGCGCTCGTGGAGACTTCCGTCATGGCGATGGAGAAGCGCGGGTCGTCGGCATCGATGGCAAGGCTGCGCACGGAGCCGACCGGAATGCCGTTGAAGCGCACGGGCGAGCCGATGCTCAGCCCGTTCGCCGAGCCGGGGATGCGCACGGCAAGCTGCGCCATCTCGCCGCCGCGGCCATATTGCGACATCCAGTAGACGAAGGCGAAGGCGGCAGCCATGACGAGGACGGTGAAGAAACCGACAAGGGCGTAATTGGCTTTGGTTTCCATGCTTCGGGCTATCCTGCTCGCAGTTCCATCCGCCGGGACCCGTCGGCCCCGGACACGTCCTTACGTCTTGCGCACGATCGATCGCGCGCGCTTGCCCCGGAAATAGGACTGCACCCAGGGATCGTCAAAGGCCAGCATGTCCTCGATCGTGCCTTCGACCATGACCTTCTTCTGCCCGAGAACGGCGATGCGATCGCAAACCGAAAACAGGCTGTCGAGGTCGTGAGTCACCATATACACGGTCAATCCCAGGGTGTCGCGCAGTTTGGCGATGAGTTCGTCGAATTCCGCCGCGCCGATCGGGTCGAGGCCGGAGGTCGGCTCGTCGAGGAAGACGAGCGCCGGATCGAGCGCCAGGGCGCGGGCGAGCGCGGCCCGCTTGATCATGCCGCCGGAAAGCTCGGACGGATATTTGTCCGCCGCCTCCGGCGCCAGCCCCACCAGCTCGATCTTGAGGCGCGCGAGTTCGTCCATCAGCGGCTTGGGCATGTTGAGATATTCCCGCATCGGGAACTGGATGTTCTCCTTGACCGTCAGTGCGGAGAACAGCGCGCCGTGCTGGAAAAGCACGCCGAGCTTCATGTCGAGCGCCAGCCGCTCGGCCTCGCTCGCCTTGTCGAAATCCATGTCGAAGATGCGGATGGCGCCGGAACGACGCGGCAGCAGGCGCAGCACGGTGCGCATCAGCACCGACTTGCCCGTGCCGGAGGCGCCGACGAAGCCGAGAATCTCGCCGTGGTAGATATCGAGATTGAGCCTGTCGAGCACGATGTTGTTGCCGAAGCCGACGGTCAGGTCCCTGACCGAAAGCACCACCTCGTGCGACTTTGCCGAAACCTGCTCCATGGACATCCCTAGAAATCGATCGCGGCGTAGAACATGGCGAAGAGGCCGTCGACGAGGATGACGACGAAGATCGACTTCACCACGGCGGCGGTGACGTGGCGGCCGAGCGATTCGGCGCTGCCGCCCACCTTCAGGCCCTCCACGGAGGCGACAATGCCGATGATCAGCGCCATGAAGGGTGCCTTGATCATGCC
>CAMLOC010000176.1 GCA_946481465.1 uncultured Shinella sp.
GGCAAGATCGGCCTGCAGCTTGTCCCAGAAACCGTCGCGGTTGAAGAAGAGCAGGTCGACCTTGTCGTCGTCGCTCACGTCCGCTTTCGCATTGTAGGTATCGGCGGCGGCGCGCAGCGCCGCTTCCTCCGGACCGCCCGGCCAACCGAGCACGGTCACTTTCGCAAAGGCGGGGCCGGCGAGCAGGCCTGCGATCGCGGCGGCGATCAGGCCGCCCTTCCTCATTCTGGCAAAGGTCATGTTCTTGTTCTCCCTCGGGTTAGTTCTGACGTCTTGCGAGATCCGCGATCCCCACGACGCCGGCCTTCTCGGCGAGCGCGGCGGGATGGAGCTGCGGCATGAGCCGTGGCGGCAGGCCTTCGAGGGCCTGGCGGACGGATTGGAGGTAGCCGGGCGCAAGGCCGATGCCGCCGCCGATGACGATGCGGGCCGGATCGAGCGCGAGCTGGATGTTGCCGCACAGGAGCGCGGTCTCGCGCGCCGAGGCCCGGACGATAGCCTCCGCCCAGCCGCGACCCTCGGCCGCCGCCGCGAAGACGTCACGCGCAGTGGCGCCCGGTTTGTGCGGCGCGGCCTGCGCGGCGATCCAGTGGCCGGAAACCCTGTCCTCCAGCGCGCGGCCTTCCTCGCCGAGGCTGCGGAACTGGCCGAAATGGCCGGCGAGGCCGCCGAGCAGGCGGCCGTTGACGACGATGCCGCCGCCGATGCCGGTCGAGACCGTGAGGAAGACGAGGTCGTGGCCCTGGCCGGCGCCGAAGGCATATTCGCCCCAGGCGGCGGCCTGCGCGTCGTTGGCGGCGAGCACCCGGTCGACGCCGGAAAGCCGGGCGACCGATGCGGCGAGCGGAAAGCGGTCGGGGATATCGAGGGTCCGGCGGTTGAGCGGCGACCAGCAGCCCTCGTCGATGATGCCGGTGACGGCGACGCCGACCGTATCGTAACGCCCCGTCCAGCCGGCGATCGCCGTGAAGAGGGCGGCAAGCCCGGCCTCGGGATCGCCGCCGCGCGGTGTCGGCATGGTGTGTGCCTCGATCACCGCGTCTTCCCGCACCAGCGCCGCAAGCATCTTGGTGCCGCCGATATCGAGAGCGAGGACGGTGTCGGGACGGCGCATGGCGATCAGGCTCCCGTTCCCGCGATGGCGTCGTCCAGCGCGGCGCGGAACCAGGAGGTGACATGTTCCGGCCGCGTGATGGCGGAGCCGACGACGACCATGGACGCCCCGGCGATCAGCGCTTGCCGGGCCTGCGCCGGCGTGCGGATATTGCCTTCCGCGACGACATGCGGCGTCAGGCGGCGCATGGCGGCGACGAGGTCGAGATCGGGTTCGGTGGGCTCGACCGGGCCGGTATAGCCGGCGAGCGTCGAGCCGACGACGTCGGCGCCCTCGAGAAGCGCCCGCTCGGCATCCGGCAGGATGGAGCAATCGGCCATGGCGATGCGGCCGTGCGCATGGATGCGCTCGACCAGCATGCGGGTGGAGACGGGGCGCGGGCGCTGCGTGGCGTCGTAGGCGATGATGTCCGCGCCGGCATCCGCCAGCGCGTCGACATCCTCGATAAAGGGGGTGATGCGCACGGGGCTGTCGTCGAGGTCGCGCTTGACGAGGCCGATGATCGGCCGGTCGCTCGCCGCGCGAACGGCGGCGACATACTCGGCCGATTCGATACGCAGGGCAGCAGCGCCCCCGTCCAGCGCCGCCAGCGCGAAGCCGACGACCATCTCCGCCCTGTCCATGGCGCCGCCCTTCACGGGCTGGCAGGATACGATCAGACCCTTGTCGAGGGCTTTGAAATCAAGCGGCACCGGCTATCTCCTGTCATTGGCAGGATGGTAGCAAAACAAGACCAGATGGCAACAGGCTTTAAACTGGTATTATCTCATCAGCTCGATGACGAAGTCGTAGACGTCACCGCGATATTTGGTCTGGGTGAACTCGACGATCTGCCCGTCGGCAAGGAAGCACCGGCGTTCCATGATGAGGAGCGAGGCGTCGTCGGGGGCGGCCAGCAGGCGTCGCTCCTCCGGCGTTGCGGGTCTTGCCTGCATGCGCTGAAGCGCCCGCACCGGCAGCGCGCCGGTGGTTTCGAGATAGTCGTAGAGCGAATCCCCGATGGCCTGCGGTTCGGGCACGAAGCGGGCGGGCAGGGTGGCCGTCTCCACGGCGATCGGCACGCCGTCGGCGGTGCGCAGGCGCCGCAGCCGCACGACCCTTTCGCCGACGGAAATGCCGAGCGCCATCATCTCGGCCGGGGAAGGCCTTGACGTTTCTCGCGAAATCCAGACGCATCCGGGATCAAGCCCGCGCGAGCGCATGTCCTCCGAAAAGCTGGTCATCGTGGCCAGCGACTTCTCCAGGCGGGAAGAGACCACCGTCTTGGCGCCCTGCCGGCGCTCGAGGATGCCGTCCGCGGCGAGGCCGTCGATGGCCTTGCGCACCGTCACGCGGGAAAGGCCGAGCGCGTGGCTCAGCACCCGCTCGCTGGGAATGACGGCGCCGCGCTTGATATGCGCGGCGGCGACGGCCTGCTTGAGGGCCGCTTCCAGCCGCCTATAGAGCGGCTCGGCGCTGGGGGCGGAAAGCTCGCCGGCGAGGAAGGCGAGGATCGGCCGATCGGTCATGAAAGCACGCTCCTGGAGTGGATCGCCGGCGGAATATTTTTCTGATCTTAAACTGGTATTGGTTCCGCGCAACGAATTTCAGCGCCGGTGGGGTGCTTCGGGTCTCCTCAGTGGCCGCCCTGCGTGGAGAAGGCCGCATGGTCCTTGTCGTGCAGCGCGAAACGGTCGAGCATGTGCGCGCTCGCTTCGTTGACGCCGATGACGGCGACCTCGACGCCCTGCCGGCGGTATTTGAGCACGATCTTGTCCAGCGCGCCGACGGCCGTGATGTCCCAGAGATGGGCCGCGCTGACGTCGATCGTCACCTTGCGCAGGCTCTCCGCGAAATCGAAGGCGGCGGTGAAGCTCTCGGCGGAGGCGAAGAAGACCTGGCCGTCGACATGGTAGGTGCGCTCCGTGCCGTCCGCGCTTTGCGTCGAGCGGACGTGGAAGAGTTTTGCCACCTTGCCGGCGAAGAACACGCCGGAGAGCAGCACGCCGACGAGCACGCCCTTGGCAAGATCATGCGTGCCGACGACCGTCGCCACCGTTGCCAGCATGACGACGGAGGACGAGAGCGGGTTGCGGCGCAGGTCGAGGATCGAGCGCCAGGAGAAGGTGCCGACCGAGACCATGATCATGACGGCGACGAGGGCGGCCATCGGGATGATGCGCACGAGATCGTCCAGCACGAGGATGAGGAACAGGAGGAAGGCGCCGGCCACGAAGGTGGAGAGCCGGCCGCGGCCGCCGGAGGTGACGTTGATGACCGACTGGCCGATCATGGCGCAGCCGCCCATGCCGCCGATCAGGCCGGAGGCGATGTTGCTCGCTCCCTGGCCGATGCATTCCTGGCTCTTCGAGCTCGGCGTGTCCGTCATGTCGTCGACGATCTGCGCCGTCAACAGCGATTCTAGGAGGCCGACCGCGGCAAGCGCCACGGAATAGGGGAAGATGATCTGCAGCGTTTCGAAGGTGAACGGCACCTGCGGCAGGGCGAAGACCGGCAGCGCCGAGGGCAGTTCGCCGAGATCGCCGACCGTGCGCAGATCGAGGCCGCCCCACCAGGCGACGGCGGTCAGGACGAGGATGGCGACCAGCGGCGAGGGGACGGCGCGGGTGAGATGCGGGAAGAGGTAGATGATGGCAAGGCCGGCGGCAATCATCGCATAGGTGAGGGGCGGCACGCCGATGAGTTCCGGTAGTTGCGCCATGAAGATCAGGATCGCCAGCGCATTGACGAAGCCGGTGATCACCGAGCGCGAGACGAAGCGCATCACCCGGCCGAGCTTCAGCAGGCCGGCGCCTATCTGGATGAGGCCCATCAGCAAGGTGGCGGCGAAGAGGTATTCCAGGCCGTGCTCCTTGACGAGCGTGACCATCAGCACGGCCGTCGCCGCCGTCGCGGCGGAGATCATGCCCGGCCGGCCGCCGGCAAAGGCCGAGACGCAGGCAATGGCGAAGGAGGCGAAAAGGCCGACCTTGGGGTCGACGCCGGCAATCACCGAGAAGCCGATCGCTTCCGGGATGAGGGCCAGCGCGACAACGATGCCGGAGAGGATATCGGCGCGAATGTTCGAGAACCAAGCGCGCTTGTAGGTCGTCAGATTGAACATGGATAGGTCCGCAAAGGAATGCATCCAGGCCGGACGGCGTCCGGTCCCGTGAACGGGGCTGATGCTTTTGCGTTGTCTGGCGGATCGGCGGCCAGAAGAGCCACCCGGGGTTTCACCGGGTCCGTGGTGAGTGACGTCCCTATAGAACGCAGCGCTTGCCGGCGCAACAGGCACATGGCGGCCATGGCCCGGTTTCGGGGGCCATGGCCGTGTCTTTCAGCGTCGGTCCTACCGCAGGATGCGGCGCAGGCGCGCATCGATCTGCGCGGCGGCATCCTCGGGCGTCATCGAGCCGCCGATGACGGCGTTGAACAGCGTGCGGATGACCTCGCTCACCTCGTTGTAGCGCGGCGTCACGGGCCGCGGGATCGCGCTCTCCACGACGGCGCGGGCGCTTTCCACCCATGGCATCGCCTTCTGGACGTCGGGATCGGCATAGAGCGCCGTCTGTGGCGGCAGATAGGAGGCGTCGATGGCCTTGATCTTCGTGGCTTCCATGCCGGAGAGGAAGGTCACGAGCTTCCGGGCTTCCTCCTGTTGGCGCGAATAGGCCGACACCGCCCATTCCCAGCCGCCAAGGCAGCTGACGGGCTTGCCGCCCTCGACGGCCGGAAGGACCGCAACGCCGACCTTGTCCCGCACGGCGGAATCCTCGCCCTGGAAGTTGCTCCAGCCGTAACCCCACAGCGACGCGAACACCGCCTTGCCGGCCTGGAATTCCCGCCGCGTGTCGTCGGTGCCGACCTCCGATATGTTCTTCTTGGCGACGCCCTGGTCGACGAGGTCCTTCCACACGTTGAAGGCGGCGACCGCGCCGTCCTTGTCGAAGACGAACTTGCCGTCCTTCGTCAGGTCGTGGCCGGCGCTCCAGTAGGGCAGGAAGAAGGTGCAGACGGCGCCCTCGATGGCCTTGCCCTGGAAGGAGAGGCCCTGCAGCTCCGGATTGCCCTCGCCGGCGAGGATCTTCTTGGCGGTCTCGGCAAGCTCCGGCCAGGTCTTCGGCACGGGCAGGCCGTATTTCTCCAGAAGGTCCTTGCGGTAGTAGAGCAGCAGCGCATCGGCATGGGAGGGCAGGGCGACGAGCTTGCCGTCGACCGTGTTCGCATCCGCATAGGCCTTGATGTAGTCCTTGAGCACGGGCGCGGCCTCGGCCGCATCGCCGAGCGGCGAGATCCATCCGGCTGCGCTGAACTGCGCGGGGCGGATGATGTCGAGGATCAGGACGTCCAGCGACGGGTCGCGGCTCGACAGGACCGTGTTGAGGTACTGGGCCTGCAATTCCGACGTGGCGCCGCCAAGCTCGATCTCGATCTTGATGCCGGGATTCCTCTGCTCGTAGAGATCGGCGATCTTGCGATGGGTTTCGGGGCTTCCCTGGCTCGACACGAACATGCGCAGCGTCGTGTCGGCATGGGCCGGTACCTGCATGCCGGCCGCAAGGGCGATCGCGGTCCAGGCAAGGATGGGGTGCTTCATGTGTGGTTCCTCCTCCAACATACTCCCGTCCTAATGATAGCGCTGCATATAAATCCGTCAATTCGAGAGTTGAGATTCTGATATCGTTCATGGCCGGCAAATTATTAAAGTAATATCAGATAGATATGCCTTGATTCCATGAGGTGGAGAATAATAGCGCTACGATTTCGTTTGATTTTCCAAAACCCCATGCGTAACGTTTCCCCTGTCACGGGCTACCGGCGGCGTCGCCGTGCGGGGCGCAATCGAGAGGAGGAATGAGAGTGTCTGACCAAATACGCTACGGCCTGATCGGGGCCGGCATGATGGGGCGGGAGCACCTTCGCAACATCGCCATGACGCCCGGCTCCAGGATCACCGCCATAGCGGATCCGGATGCCGGATCGCGGTCGCTGGCGGCCGAATGCGTGCCGGAGGAGGCGCAGCTTTTCGATTCGGCCGATGCGCTTCTTGCCAGCAATTCGGTCGATGCGCTGGTGATCGCGACGCCGAACGACACGCATGCCGACGTGCTGGCGCGGATCCTCGATCGCGGCCTCAGCCTGCCGATCCTTCTGGAAAAGCCGGCCTGCACCTCGACGGAACAGCTCGCCTGGATGTCGTCGGCGCTGTCCGGCTATACGGCACCGCTGTGGATCGGCATGGAGTACCGCTACATGCCGCCGGTCACGGAGCTGGTGGAGGAGGTTCGCAAGGGGACGGTCGGCGACCTCAAGATGATCGCGCTGCGCGAGCACCGCTTTCCCTTCAAGGCCAAGGTCGGCAACTGGAACCGCTATGCGGCCCGCACGGGCGGCACGCTCGTCGAGAAATGTTGCCATTTCTTCGATCTCATGCGGCTGATCGCTGAGGACGAGGCGGTGCGCGTCTATGCCTCCGCCGGTATCGACGTCAACCATGCCGACGAGCGGCGCGAGGACGGCGCGCGGCCCGATATCATCGACAACGCCTTCGTGACCGTCGATTTCAAGTCGGGGATCCGAGCCTCGCTCGACCTTTGCATGTTCGCCGAGGGCGCGCTCTGGCAGGAGGAGTTTTCCGCGACCGGCTCGCTTGGCCGGGTCGAGTGTTTCGTGCCGGGCTATCGCGGCCACGAGGCCGACAGGCATTCCGAGATCGAGGTCAGTTTTCGCGAGGAGAAGCGCCAGCCGGAACGCCGCGTCGTCGAGGTGGATGCGGACGTGCTTCATGCCGGCGCCCATCACGGCGCGACCTTCTATGCGCACCGCAAGTTCCGCCAGGCGATCCTGGGCGCGGGGCCTGTCGAGGTGACGCTGGAGGACGGCCTGAAGGCGGTCGCCATCGGCCTGGCGGCAGAGCGTTCCGCCCGGGAAAAGCGCGTCGTCACCCTCGACGGGTTGACGCTGGACTGACGGGGCGAACCCATAAAAGACAAGCGGATCGGCAAACCTGCCGATCCGGTCCTGCAATGATCCTGGAGCGTTTCCGCCCGTTCGAGCCGCGGAAGCGCTCCAT
>CAMLOC010000177.1 GCA_946481465.1 uncultured Shinella sp.
CAGGTAGTCGTCGACGGCCGCCCCCAGGAAGGCGACGCCGCCCTTGGTGATCATCGGCCCGCCGATGCCGGGCACGCCAACCTTGAAGGGCAGCGGCAGCGGCGTCATGTCCCTGACCGTGCCGTTCTTGTGCTTGTAGGCGATCTTGCCGGTCGCAAGGTCCGCGCCGGCGACATAGCCCCATGGCGGCGCCTGGCAGGGAATGCCGAGCGGGCCGAGGAACGGCCCCATGAAGACGCCGTAGGGCGCGCCGTCGTTGCGGTTGAGGCCCTGTTCGGAACCCTTCTCGTCCTGGCCCTTCGGCGGGATCTGGTCACGCGGCACGAGGCGGGAGGTGAAGGCGAGGTAGGTCGGCATGCCGAACATCACCTGCCGCTCCGGATCGACCGCGACGGAGCCCCAGTTGAACGTGCCGAAATTGCCGGGATAGACGATCGTGCCCTCCAGCGAGGGCGGCGTGTAGCGGCCCTCGTATTTCATCGACAGGAAATCGATGCGGCAGGCGAGCTGGTCGAACATCGTCACGCCCCACATGTCCTTTTCCGTCAGCGGCGGCGGCGAGAAGGTGAGGTCGGAAATCGGCTGGGTGGGCGCGGTGAAATCTTCCGGGATCGCCCCGGTCGGCGCCGGTATCTCCTTGACGGGGACGATCGGCTCGCCGGTGCGCCGGTCGAGCACGTAGATGTCGCCCTGCTTGGTGGGGCCGACGAGGGCGGGGATGGTGGCGCCGTCCTTCGTGATGTCGATCAGCGCCGGCTGGGCCGGCACGTCCATGTCCCAGAGATCGTGATGCACCGTCTGGCGCACCCAGCGCACGGCGCCCGTCCTGATGTCGAGCGCCACGATGGAGGAGGAGTATTTTTCCACATGCTCGCTGCGGCCCATGCCGAGCTGGTCCGGCACGCGGTTGCCGAGGGGGATGTAGACGAGGCCGAGCGCGTCGTCATAGCTGAAGACCGACCAGGAATTCGGCGAATTCACCGTATAGACCTGCCCCTCGGGCAGCGGCGTCGTGACGTCCGGGTTGCCGGAATCCCAGTTCCAGACGAGGGCGCCCGAATTGACGTCGAAGGCGCGGATGACGCCCGACTGGGAGTGGGTGGAGTAGTTGTCGTTCACCGCCCCGCCGATGATGATCTTGCCGTCGGTGATGACGGGCGGCGAGGTGGAATAGTAGTAGCCGGCCGGGTTGTAGGGCATGCCCTGTTCGAGCTGCAGCACGCCGTTCTCGGCAAAGCTCGTGCAGACGTCGCCGGTCGCCGCGTCGAGCGCGATCAGCCGGGCGTCCGAGGTCGGCAGGTAGACGCGGGCGGCGCAGGCGGTGCCGGCCGTCGCGGCCGGATCGGCATAATAGGTCACGCCGCGGCAGGTCTGGTGCTGGCGGTCCGGGTTCATGCCGGAATTGGAATCGTATTTCCACTTCTCCTTGCCGGTCGCCGCATCCAGCGCGATCGCCCAGTTGTGCGGCGTGCACATGTAGAGCGTGTCGCCGATCTTGAGCGGCGTCACCTGGTAGGTGGTCTCGCCCACGTCGTCGGGCAGCTTCACGTCGCCGGTCTGGTACTGCCAGGCGACCTGGAGCGTGCCGACATTGTCCGTGTTGATCTGGTCGAGCGGCGAATAGCGCTGGCCGTATGGCGTGCGGCCGTACTGGTGCCATTCGCCGGCCGGCACGTTGCCGCCAAGGGCGGGCGTGGCGTTGGCGACCTCGGTCGGCAGGCTGCCGGCAATGTCGTGCGGGTCCTCAGTCATGGCAAAGCCGGCAACGCCGATGGAGACGAGGACGGCGACGGCGAGCGGCAGGGCGGAGGCCGGATAAGACGTGCCGGTGGGGCTGGCAAAGCCGAGCGGCCGGCGGATGGCCGGCAGCATCAGCCACAGGCCGAGGAGCACGATGACGCCGCCGCGCGGGCCGAGCTGCCACCAGTCGAAGCCCACTTCCCAGACCGCCCAGCCGAGCGAACCGAGGATGACGAGGGCATAAAGCCAGAGCGCCGCGCCGGAGCGGCGGAAGAGAAGGATAGCCGTGGCGAGGAAGGCAAGGCCGGTGACGAGATAGTAGGGGCTGCCGCCGAGCGACAGCAGCCACCCGCCTCCGCCCGTCAGCACCAATCCGATGATGGCGATGAGGGCGGCGGTCAGCGTGAGCAACATGGGGATCTCCGTTGGTGCTGCCGGCCGGGGAGGAGGCCGACAAGACGTCCGGCTCAAGGAGGGACGATGGAGAGAATAGGGCGAATTCGTGACGCTTCAATGCCGGGAAGAGGGAGATGATTAAATTATACTTTTTTACTCATGTTTTTGCGGGCTGGGCCGTCGTGGAAGCAGCTTGCCCCTCACCCTAGCCCTCTCCACGCAAGCGGGGAGAGGGGACTTGCCTCGCGAACCGGTCATTGGTTGAGGAAGCCGGCGAGGCCTATCCCTTCGCCCCGCTTGCGGGGAGAAGATGCCGGCAGGCGGATGAGGGGCAAGCGCCCCGGGGGAGGGGTCTTCGACCTTCCCGCTCACGTCCCGCAGAAGGTCGCGGTGATCTCCTCGCCGGGCTTCGGCGGCACGGCATAGGCCGCAAAGGCCGGCTGGTCCTCGTAGGGCCGCGCCAGCACGTCGTTCAGCGCCGCAAACAGCGAGAAATCGCCGTGGTCGACCGCCGCTGCCAGCGCCTCCTCGACCTTGTGGTTGCGCGCAATGAAGGCAGGGTTGACGCGGCGCATCGCCGTAGCGCGCGCCTCGGGCGTCCCGACCTCCCGCGCCAGCCGCGCACGCCATTGGGCAAGCCAGGGCGTGAGCGCGCCGGGCGTTTCGAGGAGGCCTTGCAGCGCGTCGTCCGCCGCCACGCCCCCGGCCGCGTCGGCAAGGCGCCGGAAGGCGAGCGTATAGTCGGCCTTCTGCTCGTAGAGCGTGACGAGCAGGTCACGGATCAGGCCCTGATCCTCGTCTTCCTCGTCTTCCTCGTCCGCGCCAAGGCCGATCTTCGCCCGGATCACCGCCTTCCAGTGCTCCTGGAAGCGCTCCATGAAGCGGCCGACCGCGTCGTTGGCCATCTCCACCGCCTTGTCCTGGTCATCTGAAAGAAGGGCCAGCAGCGCCTCGGCGAGCCGGGCGATGTTCCACTGGCCGATCATCGGCTGGTTGCCGAAGGCATAGCGTCCGTTGCGGTCGATGGAGGAATAGACGGTGCGCGGGTCGTAGCGGTCCATGAAGGCGCAGGGGCCGAAATCGATCGTCTCGCCCGAGATCGTCATGTTGTCGGTGTTCATCACGCCATGGATGAAGCCGACGCCGAGCCATTTCGCGATCAGTAAGGCCTGCCGGTCGGCGACGGCCTGAAGCAGCGCGAGATAGCGGTTTTCCGCGCCCTTCAATTCCGGATAGTGCCGGTCGATGACGTGGTCGGCGAGCACGCGCACATTCTCCGTGTCGCCGCGCGCGGCGAAGAACTGGAAGGTGCCGACGCGGATATGGCTGGCCGCGACGCGGGTGAAGACGGCTCCGGGCAGCGGGCGCTCGCGATAGACCGGCTGGCCGGTGGCGACGGCCGCCAGCGCCCGCGTCGTCGGAATGCCGAGCGCATGCATGGCCTCGCTGACGATATATTCGCGCAGCACCGGGCCGAGCGCCGCCCGGCCGTCGCCGCGGCGCGAATAGGGCGTCTGGCCGGCGCCCTTGAGCTGGATGTCGCGCCGCCGGCCGGCGCGGTCGATCACCTCGCCGAGGAGGATCGCCCGCCCGTCGCCGAGCTGCGGCACGAACTGGCCGAACTGGTGGCCGGCATAGGCCATGGCGAGCGGCAGCGAGCCGGGCAGCGGCACATTGCCGGAGAAATAGTCCGCGCCGTGCCGCTCCAGCCTGTCCGCATCCAGGCCGAGGTCTTCGGCCAGCGCCCGGTTGAACGCGAGGAGCCGCGGCGCCTCCGCCGGGCTCGGATCGACCGGCGCGAAGAACAGGTCCGGCAGGCGCGCATAGCTGTTGTCGAAGGCGGGCGGCCAGCCGGCCTCGCTGCGTTGCGGATCGGTGGCGTTGCTCATGGCGTCCTCTTGCGGCGTTCTCGTCTCGTTGGCCTATAGGTAGCGATAAGCGGCCGGAATGAAAGGGCCGCCCGGCGCCGGGGCGCCCTGCCGGATGGAATTTCATGGCCTTCTGAATAAGCGGGCGGCGCCGTCCGTCCCCTTCTTCAGGCATGCAGTGGGTGCGCGGATGCCGGTGCCGGCGGGCCGCGATCATGCTTCGGGAGGGTATCGTGCAGCGGAATGTCCATCGATTTCTCGGGGCGCTCGCCGCCTGTCTTCTTCTCCTCCTCGCGCCCGCGGCGCTCGCCGCCGAGCGCTACGCGCTCCTCATCGGCAATGCCGACTACGAGGATGCCGAGCCGCTGGAGAACCCGCTGAACGATATCGACCTCGTCGGCGAGGCGCTGGAGCGGGTGGAGTTCGACGTGACGCGCGTCACCGATGTCGATCATCTCGGCATGCTTTCCGCGCTCAACAATTTCACGCGGCTGGCGGAGAAGGCCGAGGATCCCGTGCTCTTCGTCTACTTCTCCGGCTATGCGGTGCAGATTGACGGCGACAATTTCCTGCTGCCGGTCGATGCCTCCGGCCGCACCGTGACGGGCCTTCGCAACCGCTCGCTGCCCGTCTCCGAAATCACCGAGACGCTGCGCGGGCTCGGCAAGGGCCTCAAGGTCGTGCTGTTCGACGCCGCGCACGAAAACCCGTTCCCGACGCTGCGCGACATCCCGGACGGGCTTGCCGAGCCGAAGAACGCCGAGGGCGTGCACTATGCCTATGCCGCCGCGCCCGGCACCGCCTATGACTACGAGGGAACGCCGATCAGCCCCTTCGCCTCGGCCTTCGTCGATGCGGTCAGCATTCCCGGCATCGTGCTGGAGGAGGCCTTCCGCAAGGTCGGCGAGATCGTCAAGGAGCGCAGCAAGGGCCGGCAGGAGACCTGGCAGAGCGATGCCGACTACGGAAAATTCGCCCTGAGCCCGAAGGACGACAAGGTCGACGAGGCCGAAATCGCCTTCTACGAATTCGCATCGCTTGCCGACAACCGCGAGGCCTATGACCGCTATCTCGGCCGCTATCCGGAAGGCATCTTCGCCTCTGTCGCCAAGCGCAAGATCGACCTCCTTGGCAAGCGTTTCTCGCGCGAGCACGAGGATGGCGGGGAGATGCCCTACCTTTCGATCGCCAACGACCGGCGCGATCCCTGCGGGCGCATCGCCTTCGGCGACTACGCGCAGGACCGCCGGCTTTCCGACATCTACAAGGACGGCCAGCTCGTGCTGATCGACGTCCGCTTCTGGTATCCGCCGGAAGGCTGCGACTATGTCTCCTATTTCTCGACCGTCTATTCGCACGAGCGGCTGCGCAACGTCATCACCTCGGCCAGCATTCCCGAGCGGCACATCTATGTCGCGAGCCGCGACGATCTCAGCCCCAGCGAGGAGCGCGCGATCTACGACTATTTCGACGAGGACCGCCGCGGCTACGCGCAATCCCTGATGTTCCGCGCGATCAACGAGGAGCGCCGCCACAGCCTCGGCATCGCCATCAAGACGCCGGACGACAATGCCCGCGAATATGTCGACGAGGTGGACTGCGGCGACGGGTGTCTTCGCGTGCGCGGCCTCGTGCGGCTGCGCGACAACAGCGTGCGCGCGCTGGAGGATTACGAGTTCGACTTCGTCGACGTGCGCCGCCTCGGGCTTTACGACAAGTATCGCGATGCGCTGCGCGACTTCCCGCAGGACGAGCACGCGACGAGCAGCGATGCCGCCCTGGGTGTGAAGGCGGATGAGTATGCCGCGGCGGGCGGCGCCGTGACCCATGAGACGAAGGCCTATGGCGAAACGGCCGCCTCCGGCCATGACGACGGCTACGGCAAGGATGCCGACCCCTACCGCGCCGCGCGCACGGTCGGCGGCTGGGAGGTCCTCGCCGATTTCTCCGGCGACAACCGCTTCCTGAACTGCCGCGCCACCCGCCGCGGCGAGGGCGGCCGCCACGCCGCCTTCCGCTGGTACGACGACGGCCACGTCACCTTCGGCTTCCAGGACGCGTCCTACGACTACCGCGACGACTACACGAACGATGCGAAATACTGGATCGACGACGGCGAGGGCTACGACGTCACGGGCAAGGCCTACGGCCGCGGCGAGATCGCCTACGACCTCGGCCGCGACAGCGGGGTGATCGACGCGCTGAAGCGCGGCAACCACATCCGCATCGGCGACGTGCGCACGAGCCTGAAGGGATCGAGCGCCATGCTGAGCGATTTGCAAGCCTGCGTGGCGGCGTTCCGGTAGGGACGAAGCTGCAACCGCCCCTCATCCGCCTGCCGGCACCTTCTCCCCGCAAGCGGGGAGAAGGGATTTGCTGCACTGGTTTCCCACCAGGAGGAGATGGTCGAATGCAGGAAAGCCTCACGGCTTGCTTCCTTCTCCCCGCCTGCGGGGAGAAGGTCGCGGCAGCGGGATGAGGGGCTAAACCTCCGCCCGGGCCGCCGTCACATCTTCCCCGCCACCTTGATCGCGAAGGCATATTCGAAGGCGATCTCCTCCAGGCGCTGGAAGCGGCCCGAGGCGCCGCCGTGGCCGGCGCCCATATTGGTCTTGAGGAGGATCGGTTCGCTGCCGGTGGTTTTTTCGCGCAGCCGGGCGACCCACTTTGTCGGCTCCCAGTAGGTGACGCGCGGGTCGGTGAGGCCGGAGAGGGCGAGGATGGCCGGATAGGCTTTCGCCTCCACATTGTCGTAGGGCGAGTAGCTGGCCATCAGCTGGTAGAAATCCTTGCTGTCGATCGGGTTGCCCCATTCGGGCCATTCCGGCGGCGTCAGCGGCAGCGTGTCGTCCAGCATGGTGTTGAGCACGTCGACGAAGGGCACGGCGGCGATGATGCCGCCGAACTTTTCCGGCGCCATGTTGGCGATCGCCCCCATCAGCATGCCGCCGGCCGAGCCGCCCTCGGCGACGATCTTCGCGTAGGACGTGAACTTCTCTTGATTCAGATAGTCGGCTGCGGCGATGAAGTCCTTGAACGTATTGGTCTTCCTGTCCATCTTGCCGTTCTCGTACCAGGCAAAGCCCTTGTCCTTGCCGCCGCGGATATGGGCGATGGCATAGACGAAGCCGCGGT
>CAMLOC010000178.1 GCA_946481465.1 uncultured Shinella sp.
CGCGCGACGGCACGACATTGGTGGCGTTCGGCTCGATCGAGAATTCGCCGACCGTCGCCGTGAAATGCCCCGGCCCCTCGGACAGCGATCTCGCCAGCGCCTCGACGCCCGTCACCAGCCGCGCGGCGGCCGCCAGCGCATCGGCGCGCCCGCCCATCGGCGTCGTGCCGGCATGGTCCGCCCGCCCCGTAACGACGATCTCGATGCGCGTGATGCCGGAGATTGCGGTCACCACGCCGATATCGAGTTTTTCCGTTTCCAGCACCGGCCCCTGCTCGATATGCAGTTCGAGGAAGGCCGCGACGTCCTTGCGCACCGCCGCCGAAAGGCGCGCCGGATCACCGCCGACATCGCGGATGCCCTCTTCCAGCGTCAAGCCGTCGACCTCCCGCGCCAGCCAGTCGGCCGGCAAGACGCCGGCCATGCCGCGGCTGCCGATGCAGGAGACGCCGAAGATCGACACTTCCTCGGCAAGGAAATCGACGACTTCCAGGTCGTGGTCGAGTTCGATCCCCTGGTCGGCAAGGGCGCGGGCGACTTCCAGCGCCACCGCGACGCCGGCAATGCCGTCATAGCGCCCGCCGTCGGGCACCGTATCCGAATGCGAGCCGAGCATGATCGTGCCGCGGCCGGGTTTGCGGCCCGCCCGCCGGGCGATCAGGTTGCCCGCGGCGTCGATGCGCGTTTCGAGCCCGGCCGCCCGAAACGTCTCATCAAGAAAATCCCGCCCCGCCGGGAACAGAGCGGTAAAGGCACGCCGCGTGTAGGGCCGGCCGGGCTCGGTGAGCCGGGCAAGCCCGTCGATCACATCCCTTATGCGGGACGGATCGACCGGCAGATTGGTTCGCGGCGCGACCATCAGCGGCTCCCTCCGGAAACGAGCGTCGGCAGCGGGCGCACGAAGGCGCCGGCGCCGGGTTCGGCGAGCACCCGCGTGCCGTCGAAGGCCAGCTTGCCGCGCAGATACGTGGCTGAAACGCGCCACGGCAGGCGGATGCCGTTATAGGGCGACCAGCCGACGACGTTGTGGCCGCTCGCCGCCGCGTCATAGAGATAGGGCTCGGGCGTCAGCACGGTGATATCGGCGTCCTTGCCCGCTTCGAGCGCGCCCTTCGCATGGTCCAGCCGGAAGTGCCGGGCCGGGTTCAGCGCCATCAGCTCGGCGGCGCGGGTCAAGGGGATGCCGCGCTCCAGCGCACCCTTGACGAAGAGCGGCACCATGACCTCCAGTCCCGGCACGCCCGAGGCGTTGGCCAGCATATCCGGGTTCGTCTTGCGATCCTCCGACCAGCTCACATGGTCGGTGGAGACGAGCGTGACATTGCCCGCCGCGACATGCCGCCAGAGCTTTTCCACCTCGGCGCGCGGGCGGATCGGCGGGTTGATCTTCGCCTTGCCGCCGAGCCGTGCGACGTCGTTCTCTTCATCGAGCACCAGGTAGTGGATGCAGCATTCGATGGTCGCGCGAAAACCTTGCGCCCGGTAGGCAGCGGCGATCTCGTAGCCCCGGCCGAGCGAGCAATGCACCACATGGGCCGGGCAGCCGGTCGCAGCGCCCGTCTCGTAGATCTGGTTGGAGGCGATGAGCTCCGTCAGGGGCGGGCGCGACAGGCCGTGGGCGCGGTAGTCGGTGATGCCCGCCGCTTTCACCCGGGCGATCGCGGCGCGCACCGCCTCGTCGTCCTCGTTGTGCACGCCGGCCGTCAGCCCGGTCGGGGCGATGGCGCGGAAACACTCCTCCAGAAGCGCGGCGGGAATGCGCGGAAAGCGCTTCGGGTCCGTGCCGAAGGTGGAGAACTTGAAGGCCGCGACGCCCGCCCCGACCATTTCCGCGATCCGCGCCGGCCCCTCCTCCGGGTCGACCGTGCCGTAAAGCGCGAAATCGACGCGCGCCTGCGGCCCGGCATGGCCGATCTTGATCTTCACCGCGTCCGCCGAGCAGACGAGGTTGCCCTCGTCATAGGGCATGTCGACGATGGTCGTGACGCCGCCGGCCGCCGCCGAGCGCGTCGACCAGAGGAAATCCTCCTGGTCCTTCTGCGAGAGCGAATGCACCTGCGCGTCGATGGCGCCGGGTAGGATCAGCGCGCCGGAAAGGTCATGCCGCTCCTTCGCCGCCGGCATCGCGCCCTGCCCGACATGCACGACCTTGCCGCCGGCGACGGCGACATGGCCGCCCTCGACGATGCGGTCCGCGAGGACCACGGTGCCTTTCAGGACGAGATCGAAATCGGCCATGGTCTGTCTCCGTCAGGGTTTGAGGGCGAAGAAGGCGTCGAACTCCGCCATGGGCGCGGCCTCGACGAAGGCGGCAAGCGCCTCCGGGCTGGCAAGGTCGCGGTCGAGCGCCTCGATCTCGGCGGAAAGCGGCCGGTCCTTGCGGTAGAACGGGCTGATCGCCCGCGTGCGCTGGTAGGCGATGGCGACGACGCCCTCGACATTGTCGCCGGCAAGGTCGATCGCCTGGGCGGAGAGCATCGCTTCGAGGGCGGCAAGCTGGCGCAGGTCCCGCACCTGGCTCTCCATGCGCTCGACGATGAGCGGCAGGAAGGTCGCCTCCTCCTCCAGCCCGCCGGCAACGACGATGGACTGCGCCGAGATCGGCACGGCCAGCGACTGGATGCGCATGTAGAGCTCCACTGCGAGCTTCAGGATCGGCCCGAAGCCCGTCGCCGTCTCGCCGGGCGCCACGAGGTTGACCGGAAGGTTGCGGCGCACGCCGTTGGCGAGCAGCACGCAGCGGTTCAGCACGTTGCGGGCAAGGTGGGCGAAGCCCGTCTGCGCCGCCTCGACATAGAGCGTCGTGGACAGCGGCAGCGAGCCGCCGGAGGCCATGACATGATTGTCGAGCACGACCGGATTGTCGTCGGACTGCGCCGTCGCCTCGACGATGCGCTCGGCGGCGTTCATCAGCGTGTCGAGGCAGGCGCCGAAGACCTGGGCGGTCATGCGCAGGCTGAGCGGATCGTGGATCGCCGACGGCTTCGGCCAGTGGCCGGAGGCGGCCTGCGCCTCGAACCAGGTGCCGGCAAGCGCCTCGCCATGGGCCGAGAGTCTCGCCGCCACCCGCCACGGATCGGCCGAGGCGCCGAGCGCCAGCGAGGAGAGCACGCCCGTCACCATGAGATTGCGGATCGCCATCGCCGCCTCGCGCACCACATTGGCCGCCGCGGCATGCGAGATGGCGTTGACGCTGAGGGCGGCCAGCGCATCGCGCGGCTGCATGCGGTAGGGCGCAAGGCCGGCGCGCGCCAGCGCCTCGGGCGCGGGCAGGCGCTCGCCGCCGTACCACGCCTCGCCCTCGCCGGTCAGCACCGCCGCGATCTGGCCCATCAGGCCGATATCGGCGCAACCCATCGAGCCATGCCGGCGCACGACGGGCACGACATCCCGTTCGAGCAGCCCGAGCAGGGCGTCGATCAGTTCCGGGCTACAGCCGGAATAGCCGCCGAGCGCCGTGTTGACGCGGATACCCATCGCCTTGCGCACGATGGGCAGCGAAAAGGGTTCGCCGGTGCCGAAATGGTGGGCCTTCACCAGATTGTTGTTGAACTCGACGAGGTCGTCGGCCGTCCAGAGCTTGTCCTTCATCGAGCCGACGCCGGTATTCGCGCCGTAGATCGGCAGGCCCGTGGCGAGGCGATCGGTGACGACGCGGCGCGATGCGCCGACGCGCCCCATGCCGATCTCGCAGGCCACCGGCCGGCGCGCGGCCGTGCCGATCGCCTCCAGCGTCGCGAAGTCGAGCGGCTGGCCGGTCAGGTAAAGCGTGTCGGCGGAAGCGAGCATTTTCAAGAAGCCTGTTTCGAACGGCGTGACCGGATACCGATGTTATGCGGAACGCAGCCCGAACCCATATCCCAAAATCCGTACAGTCCATGCTATGGATCGAACAGATATGAAATCCGAAGGACCCGCCCCGTGGATCTCGCCACGCTCCGCCTCGTGCACAGTATTCTCGAAGAACGCGGCATCCGCAGGGCCGCCTCCGCCGAAGGACGCCCCGCTTCCAGCGCCAGCGCGGCGTTGCGCCGGGTGGAGGCCGTGCTGTCCGTACCGCTGGTGCGGCGTGACGGACAGGCCCTCGTGCCGACGCTCGACGCCGAGGCCCGCCTGCCGCACTTCGCCGAGATCGCCGCCGCGGCAGCAGCGCTCTCCGCCCTCGGCGAGAGCGGAGGAAGGAGGCCCGCCGTCTCGCTCGCCGCCCTCGCCCGCTTCACCGCCGCGGCGCGCGCCGGCAGCATCAGCGCCGCCGCCAGAAGCCTCGGCCTCGGCCAGCCGCAGCTCACCCGCCAGCTCGGCCATCTGGAAGCCGCGGTCGGCTGTACGCTGATCGAGCGGTCGGCGGCGGGCATAAGCTGCACGCCCGCCGGCCTCGAGGCGCTGGCGCTCGCCGAGCGCATCGGCGCGGCCTGGGAACAGCTCGCCACGGCCTCGGCCGAGCGGTTCCGCCGCAGCGCCGCCACCTGGCGGCTCGGCGCGATCATCCCCTTCGGCCACGAGAGCGTGATCGCCGCCATGCTCGCCCGCCTCACCGTCTCCTGGCGCGCGGCGCGGCCGCGCCAGCCGCTCTTCCTCTCCTCCACCACGGCGGACGAGCTGGTGGCCGGCCTGAAAAACCGCCGCTTCGACCTGATCCTGCTCGATACCGACCGTTACCCCGCCGAATTCGAGGGCAGCCTGATCAGCCGTTCCCGGCTGGCGCTTGCCGGCCCGCGCCGGCTGGACGGCGCCGAAAGGCAGGATTTCGCCGCACTGCTCGGCCGCCATCCCATCGCCGTGCCGAGCCCGCGCAGCGGCCTGCGCCAGATGACCGACCGCTTCCTCGAAGCGACGCTCTCGCCCGCAGAGCGCGCGCGCCTTGCGCTGGTCGAGGTCGATTCGATCCCCGTCATCATCAATCTCGTGCTCGACCACGGCCATCTCTCGGTGCTGCCGGAACACTCCGTCGCCAACATCACCCCGCCGCCGACGCTGCTGCCGCTCGACATCGCCTACCAGCAATCGCTGAGCCTCGTCTGGCCGCGCGACGCGCTTTCCCGCAAGGCCGCCGAGACGATGCTCGCCCTTCTGAAGACCTAGCCCTTGGCCCGCAGCCGCCGCCGGGTCTCCGTCGGGCTTTCGTGATAGTGCGCGCGGTAGCTGCGCGAGAAGGCGGAGGAGGAATTGAAGCCGGTGAGCGCCGCGATATCGGCGAATTCCGTCTTCGTCTCGATGACCTTGCGCCGGGCGGCGTTGAGCCGCAGCGCCAGGTAGTGCCGGTGCGGCGCGACGCCCATCGTCTCCTGGAAAAGCTCCTGGAGATGGCGCGCGCTGATGCCGACGCGCCGGGCGAGCCGCGCCAGCGTCAGCGGCGCGTCCACCGTCTCCTCCATCAGCCGCACCGCCTGGCTGACCCGCTGGTCGGCGACGCGCATGGTGCCGAGCGCGGGAACCTGCAGCAGCCCGCCCGTGCGCTCGTGCTCGTAGATGAATTGCCGGGATACTTCGAGCGCCAGCGAATAGCCCTGCCGGCGGCGGATGATCTCCAGCATCAGTTCCAGCGTCGGCAGCGAGCCGCCCGTCGTGATGCGCTTGCCGTCGATGACGTAGCGCGCGCGCACCACGCCGATCTGCGGATAGGCGGAGGCGAAATCCTCCATGTCCTCCCAGTGGGCCGTGGCGGAATGGCCGTCGAGCAGGCTCGCCTCGGCAAGCAGCCAGTTGCCCGATTCGATGCCCGCCACCATGCTGCGATACCGCGCCGTCTGCGAAAGCTGGCGCCGCAACAGAGGCGTCGCACTCATCTGCCATTGATAGCTCGAAAGCACGAAGAGCGGCTGCGCCTCCTTCTCCGGCCGGAACACGCCGTCGACGGGCACCGGGATGCGGCTGCGCGTCTCCACCTGCGCGCCGTCCGGCGAGAAGATCCGCCAGCGGTAGAGGTCCTGGCCGGAAATGCGGTTGGCCGCGCGCAGGGGTTCGATGAGCGAGGCGACGAGGATGAGGTTCGTCTCGGGCAGGACGAGGATGTCGATGTCGAGCGTGTCGGAAGAGGGATCGAGCATGGCGCGAGCTTGTCCGCCCGTCTCTCAAATTGTCAAGGCTGGATCCGAAAAATGAAAGCATTGCGCCTTCTCTTGGCTCGTAATGGGCCTAACGAGAATACCGGGAGAACGACAATGCCCCTTTCGATGAACCGCGACGTCTTCATCACCTGCGCCGTCACCGGCTCCGGCGACACAGCCGGCAAGTCCCCCCATGTGCCGCGCTCGCCGAAAGAGATCGCCTTGTCGGCGATCGAGGCCGCCAAGGCCGGCGCCGCCGTCGTCCACTGTCACGTCCGCGATCCGGAAACCGGCGCGCCGAGCCGGCGCAACGACCTCTACCGCGAGGTGACCGAGCGCATCCGCGACGCCGAGGTCGACGTCGTCCTCAACCTCACCGCCGGCATGGGCGGCGACATGATCTTCGGCAATACCGAGCAGCCGCTGCCGCTGAACCCCAACGGCACCGACATGGCCGGCGCGACCGAGCGCGTCTCCCACGTCGCCGAATGCCTGCCGGAAATCTGCACGCTCGATTGCGGCACGATGAACTTCTCGCTCGGCGACTATGTGATGACCAACACGCCGTCCATGCTGCGCGCCATGGGCCGCATGATGACCGATCTCAGCGTACGCCCGGAGATCGAGGCCTTCGACACCGGCCACCTCTGGTTCGCCAAGCAGCTCGTCGAGGAAGGCCTGATCGAGGATCCGGTGCTGATCCAGCTCTGCATGGGCATTCCGTGGGGCGCGCCGGACGACCTCAACACCTTCATGGCGATGGTCAACAACGTGCCCGCGAGCTGGACCTTCTCCGCCTTCTCCATCGGCCGCAACGCCATGGCCTATCCGGCCGCGGCCGTGCTTGCCGGCGGCAATGTCCGCGTCGGCCTGGAAGACAACCTCTATGTCGGCAAGGGCCAGCTCGCCACCAATGCGCAGCTCGTCGACAAGGCGGTCAACATCATCGAGAGCATGGGCGCACGGGTCATCGGCCCGGCCGAAGTGCGCGAGAAGCTGAAACTGACGAAGCGCGCGCCGCGCGGATAAGCCGATTGCCCCTCACCCTAACCCTCTCCCCGCAAGCGGGGAGAGGGGACCTGCCCAACC
>CAMLOC010000179.1 GCA_946481465.1 uncultured Shinella sp.
CCGGCACCTTCTCCCCGTGAACGGGGAGAAGGGATTTGCGGCACGGTCGCGGCCCATGCGGGCGCTCGGCACAACAGCGCCACATCCTCCTTCTCCCCGCTTGCGGGGAGAAGGTGCCGGCAGGCGGATGAGGGGCGGCCGGGAACGAAACCCCGTCGTTGCACCCTGCCCCGCGCCCAGGAGCCCGCCCGATGATCCGCTACATCCTCTGGCGCATCGCCGTCATGGTCCCGACGCTGGCGCTGATCTCGGTGCTGGTCTTCACCATCATCGAACTGCCGCCGGGCGACTATTTCGAGAGCTACATCTCGGAACTGCGCGCCATGGGCGAGGCGACCGACATGGCCGAGATCGAGGAGCTGCGCGAGCGCTACGGCTTCGACAAGCCGCCGGCGCTGCGCTATGTCTACTGGGTCGGCGGCATGCTGACCGGCGATTTCGGCTATTCCTTCGAATACCGCCTGCCCGTCTCCGAAGTGGTGGGCGACCGGCTCTGGCTGACGGTGCTGGTCTCCTTCGCGACGATCGTCTTCACCTGGCTCATCGCCTTCCCGATCGGCATCTATTCCGCCACCCACCAGTATAGCTGGGGCGACTACGGCCTGACGCTCGCCGGCCTCATCGGCATCGCCGTGCCCAATTTCATGCTGGCGCTGGTCGTCATGTATTTCGCCAATATCTGGTTCGGCGTCTCGATCGGCGGCCTGATGGACCGCCAGTTCCTCGGCGCGCCGATGAGCTGGGAGAAATTCCGCTCCATCCTCTCCCATGTCTGGATCCCGGTCATCATCATCGGCACGGCGGGCACGGCGGCGATGGTGCGGCGCCTGCGCGCCAACCTGCTCGACGAGCTCAACAAGCAATATGTCGTGACCGCAAGGTCCAAGGGCCTGCATCCGATGCGCGTCCTCACCAAGTATCCGCTGCGCATGTCCCTCAACTTCTTCATCTCCGACATCGGCTCCATCCTGCCCTCGATCATCTCGGGCGCGGAGGTGACCGCCATCGTGCTGTCGCTGGAGACGACCGGCCCCATGCTGATCAAGGCCCTGCAGACGCAGGACATGTATCTCGCCGGCTCCTTCCTGATGTTCCTCGCCTTCCTCACCGTCATCGGCGTGCTGGTCTCCGATATCGCGCTCGCCATCCTCGATCCGCGCATCCGGCTCGGCGGAGGAAGCCGCAAGTGAAGACGCCCCTTCCCGAATCCGGCGCCCCGCTCGGCCATTTCGTCTCCGACAAGCCGTTCGATCCCTATGCCGCCGAGCACAAGACGGAGGAGCTGAAGGCGGTCGCGCAGGCCTCGCAGTTCCAGCTGATGTGGTGGCAGTTCCGCCGCCACCGGATGGCGCTCGTCTCCGGCATCTTCCTCCTCGCCGTCTACCTGATGATCGCGATCAGCGAGTTCCTGGCGCCCTACAACCTGCACAGCCGCAACATCGACTTCATCTATTCGCCGCCGCAGACCCTGCGTTTCATGCATGAGGGCGAGTTCCTCGGCCCCTTCGTCTACGGCCAGAAGATGACGCTCGACATGGACACGCTGAGGCGGGTCTATGCGGACGACAGGACCGACGTGCAGAAGCTGCGCTTCTTCTGCAGCGGCGACCCCTATAAATTCTGGGGCCTGTTTTCCGCCGACGTGCACCTCGTCTGCCCGGCGAAGGACGGCCAGTTCTTCTTCCTCGGCACGGACCGGCTGGGGCGCGACATGCTTTCGCGCATCCTCTACGGCGCGCGCATCTCGCTCACCATCGGCGCACTCGGCGTCGCCATGAGCTTCGTGCTCGGCATCGTCATCGGCGGGCTTGCCGGCTATCACGGCGGTGTTTTCGACCTCATCGTGCAGCGCGTCATCGAGGTCTTGCAGTCGATCCCGAGCATTCCCCTGTGGATGGCGCTCGCCGCGATCATCCCCGTCACCTGGAGCCCGATCCTCGTCTATGTCGGCATCACGATCATCCTCGGCATGCTCGACTGGACGGGACTGGCGCGTGCCGTTCGCTCGAAACTGCTTGCCTTGCGCGAGGAAGATTATGTATTGGCGGCACAGGTCATGGGCGCGGGCAGCGCCCGCATCATCCGCCGCCATCTCATACCCGGCTTCATGTCCCACCTGATCGCCAGCGCGACGCTGACCATCCCGGGCATGATCCTCGGGGAGACGGCATTGAGTTTCCTCGGGCTGGGCCTGCGCCCGCCCATCACCAGCTGGGGCATCCTGCTGACGGAAGCCCGCAGCATCAACATTATCGCTCTCTATCCGTGGCTGCTCTTTCCGGTGGTACCCGTCGTTCTGGTCATTCTGGCTTTCAACTTCCTTGGCGATGGACTGCGCGATGCGGCTGACCCCTACAAGTGAAATCGGGATTACGAATGCAGAAGATTTGCCCCTCCTCGACGGCGGGCCCGGCGGATATCGCGAGGTCTTGCCCGTGAGCCGCAGTTTCGAGCACGCCCGCATCCTCATGTACAGCCACGACACGTTCGGCCTCGGGCACCTCCGCCGCTGCCGCACGATCGCCCATGCGCTGGTGGAGGAATATCGCGGCCTCAACGTCCTGATCATATCGGGCGCGACGATCGCCGGCGCCTTCGATTATCGCGCCCGCGTCGATTTCGTGAAGATCCCCAGCGTCATCAAGCTGCGCAACGGCGAATACACCTCGCTGGAGCGCCATATCGACCTGGAAGACACGCTGACCATGCGCCGGTCGATCATCCGCCACACGGCCGAGACGTTCAATCCCGACATCTTCATCATCGACAAGGAGCCGATGGGCCTTTCCGGCGAGGTGGAGGAGACGCTCGCCTACCTGAAGGGCCGCGGCACGCGGCTGATCCTCGGCCTGCGCGAGGTCATGGACGCGCCGCACCTGCTCGACGCGGAGTGGAAGCGCAAGGACGTCATGCACAAGATCGCGCGGTTCTACGACGACATCTGGGTCTACGGCCCGCCGGACTTCTACGATCCGCTGGTCGGCCTCGACGTGCCGAAGGGCGTGCGCGACAAGCTGAACTTCGTCGGCTTCCTGCAGCGCAACGCCCTGCAGACCGACCGCGTGCAGCATCAGCCGTCGGGTGACTACATCCTGGTGACGACCGGCGGCGGCGGCGACGGGGCGGAACTGGTCGAGGACGTGCTGCGCGCCTACCGGCACGATGCCGGCCTCACCCATCGCGCCCTTATCGTGCTCGGCCCCTACATGCCGCAGGGCGAGCGCACCAAGCTGACGCAGGAGGCCGCGAAAATCCCCTATGTCGAGGTGATCGAGTTCGATTCGCGCATGGAGGACCTCGTCGCCGGCGCGAAGGCCGTGGTGGCGATGGGCGGCTACAACACCTATTGCGAGATCCTCTCCTTCGACAAGCCGGCGCTCATCGTGCCGCGCGTGCAGCCGCGCGAGGAACAGCTCATCCGCGCCACCCGCGCGGCCGAACTCGGCCTCGTCGACATGCTGCTGCCGGAGGAATCGGCCGATCCCGCCCGCCTTGCCGCCGTGCTGAAGGCCCTGCCGGCGCGCCGCCCGCCCTCCAGCGGCAGTCCCGAACTGCGGCTCGAAGGCCTGCGCAACATCGCCGACATCATCGGCAACGAGCTTTCGGCGCGCGAGCTCATCCCGCCCACCGTCGCCTGAAGGAGCCAGGCCCGCCGTGTCGCTGCCCCACAAGATCGTCGTGCTGCTGAAGGGCTATCCGCGCCTTTCGGAGACCTTCATCGCCCAGGAACTGCTCGGGCTGGAGCGCGCCGGGCTCGACCTCGTGCTCGTTTCGCTGCGCCGCCCGACCGATGCCAAGCGCCATCCCGTGCACGACGAGATCCGCGCGCCGGTCGTCTACCTGCCGGAATACCTGCACGAGGAGCCGCTGCGCGTGCTGCGTGGCCTTGTGAAGAGTTTTCGCGCGCCCGGCTTCGGCGTCGCCTTCCGCCAGTTCCTGAAGGACCTGCCGCGCGATCTCAGCCGCAACCGGTTCCGCCGCTTCGGCCAGGCGGCGGTGCTTGCCGGCGAATTTCCCGAGGCCGGCGGCTGGCTGCACGCCCATTTCATCCACACCCCGGCCTCCGTCGCCAACTATGCCAGCCGCATGCTCGCCTTGCCCTTCTCGGTCTCGGCCCATGCCAAGGACATCTGGACCTCGCAGGACTGGGAACTCGCCGACAAGCTTTCGACCGCCGACTGGGCGGTGACCTGCACGAAATCCGGCCACGCCCACCTGCAAACCCTCGCCGGCCCGAACCGCGACCGGGTGCACCTGAGCTATCACGGCCTCGACCTCGACCGCTTTCCGCCGGTGGAGGCCGGAGCGCACCCCCCTCTGGCCTGCGACTGCGGCGAGACGGCATCCCCCCGCCCGCCCCGCGACGGCTCCGACCCGGAAGATCCCGTCACCGTCATCAGCGTCGGGCGCGCGGTGCCGAAGAAGGGCTACGACGTGCTGCTGAAGGCGCTCGCCCGGCTTCCGGCCGATCTTCACTGGCGCTTCGTCCATGCCGGCGACGGCGGGGAACGGGGAAAGCTGCAAAAACTCGCCGAAGACCTCGGCATCGCGCAAAAAATCGCCTGGCTCGGCGCGGTCGACCAGAAGGACGTGCTCGCCGCCTATCGCCGTTCCGATATCTTCGCGCTGGCCTGCCGCATCACGCCGGACGGCGACCGCGACGGGCTGCCGAACGTGCTGGTGGAGGCGGCAAGCCAGCGGCTCGCCTGCGTGGCGACCGACATTTCCGGCATTCCCGAGCTTTTCGAGACCGGGGAGAACGGCCTGCTGGTGCCCTCCGAGGACGTGGAGGCGTTTTCCGGCGCGCTTGAACGGGCGATCCGCGATCCCGCCCTTCGCCACCGCCTCGGCGCGGCCGCCGAGGCCAAGGTGCGCGGCAGCTTCGACCACCACACCAGCATCGCGCAGCTGAAGGCGCTGTTCGAAGCCGGGGCCCGCCGATGAGCGGCCCGCGCGTCCTCTTCTATGTCCAGCACCTGCTCGGCATCGGCCATCTCGCCCGCGCCAGCCGCATCGTGCGCGCGCTCGTCGACGACGGCTTTGCCGTCACGCTTCTCACCGGCGGCATGCCGGTCGACGGCTTTCCCGGCCCCGGCATCGACCATGTCGCCCTGCCGGCCATCGCGGTCGGCGACGGCGGCTTCTCCGCGCTGGTCGACGCGAACGGCACGGTCATCGACGAGGCCTTCAAGGCGGCGCGGCGCGACCTGCTGCTCGAAGCCTACCGTGCCGTGCGGCCCGACATCGTCATCGTCGAGGCCTTCCCCTTCGGCCGCCGCCAGGTGCGCTTCGAACTGCTGCCGCTGATTGCAGCCATCGAGGCGAGCACGCCGCGCCCGCTCCTCCTGACCTCGCTGCGCGACATCCTGCAGGAGCGCGCCAAGCCGGGCCGCGACGAGGAGACGATCGACCTCGTGCGCCGTCATTTCGACCGGGTGCTGGTGCACGGCGACCCCGCCTTCGTGCGCCTGGAGGACACCTTCCCGCTGGCGGACGCCATTGCCGAACGCGTGGTCTATACCGGCCTCGTCGGCGGCCCTTCGGCAGAACCCGCCGCGGAACGCTACGACATCGTCGTCTCCGCCGGCGGCGGGGCGGTCGGCGCCGGCCTCGTGGAGACCGCGCTCCAGGCCGCGCAGGACCTCGACGGCGCCTATCGCTGGCTGGTCATCGCCGGCCCGAACATGCCGCAGGCCGATTTCGAGCGGCTTGCCGGCGGATGCCCGGCCAATGTCGCGCTGGTGCGCTTCCGCACCGATTTCCGCAATCTCCTCGCGGCCGCGCGGCTCTCCGTCTCGCAGGCCGGCTACAACACGGTCTGCGACGTCCTGCAGGCCGGCTGCGGCGCGGTGCTGGTGCCCTTCGCCTCGGGCGGCGAGAGCGAGCAGACGGCGCGCGCCGAACGGCTGGAGCGGCTCGGCCGGGCGGTGGTGCTGCGGGAGGATGCGCTTTCCAGAAAGACGATGACGGACGCGATTTCCCGTGCGCTTTCCGCGCAAACGGAGAAAAATGTGCCTGTTTTGCAACTGGATGGCGCCAATCGCACCGCGAAAATCCTGAGGGACCTACTAAAACAGCGCGCGACTACCTAGCTCTTGCGGTATTGCCGCCGTCTTATAATCTTCATACGCGACAGCGGCCGTTCACGCACAGAAGCTCTTCATGGAAAAAAGCCTCGCCCGGTACATTTGGGTCCATACCCGGCCGCAGCAGCTCTCGATCCTGCTGATCGTCGCGCTGTCGATGATTCCCTATTATCTCGCCTTCGACCTGCCCAAGCAGATCGTCAACGGCCCGATCCAGGGAACGGGGTTCGAGGAGCCGGGCAACACCCAGCTCTTCATGCCGATTGCCTTCGACCTGCCGTTCTTCGGCCATGTCGAACTGTTCGCCGGCCTGCCGCTGGAGCGCATGCCCTCGCTGCTCGCCCTCAGCCTGACATTCCTCGTGCTCGTCATCATCAACGGGCTGTTCAAGTATTTCATCAACACCTACAAGGGGCGTCTCGGCGAGCGGCTGCTGCGGCGCATCCGCTACGAGCTGGTCGACCGCATCCTCCGCTTCCCGCCGCGCTACTTCAAGCACATCAAGGCCGGCGAAGTCTCCTCCATGGTGAAGGACGAGGTGGAACCGCTCGGCGGCTTCACGGCCGATGCCTTCGTGCAGCCGGCGCTGCTCGGCGGCCAGGCGCTGACGGCGCTGATCTTCATCTTCATCCAGCATTTCTGGCTCGGCTTCATCGCCTTCGCCATGGCGATGATCCAGGTCGGCGTGATCCCGCGCATGCGCCGCCGGCTGATCGAGCTCGGCCGCGAGCGCCAGCTCACCGCCCGCCAGCTCGCCGGCCGCGTGGCGGAGATCGTCGACGGCATCGACACGATCCACGCCTACGACACGTCCAACTACGAGCGCGCCGACATCGCCGACCGGCTCGGCCGCATCTTCAGGATCCGCTACGACATCTACCAGTGGAAGTTCCTGGTCAAGTTCCTCAACAACTTCCTCGCCCAGCTGACGCCCTTCCTGTTCTACTGCATCGGCGGCTACCTGACGATCGTCGGCAAGCTCGACGTCGGCCAGCTCGTCGCCGTCATCAACGCCTACAAGGAA
>CAMLOC010000180.1 GCA_946481465.1 uncultured Shinella sp.
TCCTCGATGAGGTTCATCGCCTGCCAAACCTTTTCCAGAACTTACGCGGCCTAATCGATCGCGGGCGACGCAAGGGGCTGCGCACCGGACGCTTCTTGCTGCTCGGATCGGCATCGATAGACCTCCTGAAACAGACAGGCGAAAGCCTTGCAGGCCGGATTGCCTATACTGAACTGGGACCTATCGACGCGCTGGAGGCATCGGCCGCAGATCTCGACAAATTATGGATCCGCGGCGGCTTCCCGGACAGCCTTCTCGCTAAGAATGATCGCACAAGCCTACGGTGGCGGGCCGACTTCATCCGCACTTATCTGGAGCGCGATATCCCAATGATGGGACCGCGCATTGCGGCAGAGACGCTACGCCGCTTCTGGACGATGCTAGCACACCATCAATCAGGACTTCTCAACGCAGCCGACTTCGCCCGATCACTTGGCGTCGACAGCAAGACGGTTGCCTCCTATCTCGACCTCTTAGTGGATCTCCTGCTCGTACGGCGCCTTGAACCCTGGCATAGCAATGCCGGCAAGCGGCTCGTGAAATCGCCACGGATTTACGTTCGCGATTCCGGCCTCGTCCATACGCTCCTCGGTCTCGAAACGCTTGACGACGTGCTCGGTCACCCGGTCAGCGGCGCCAGTTGGGAAGGCTTCGCGATCGAGACGGTGCATTCCGTTCTACCGGAAGGCAGTCACGCGAATTTCTACCGAAGCTCGGCCGGCGCCGAAATCGACTTGGTCATCACCCTGCCCGGCGGGCCGAAGTGGGCCATCGAGGTGAAAAGAAGCCTGAGCCCGAAGGTCGAACGCGGCTTCCATCACGCTTGCGAGGATCTTAAGCCGGAGCGGCGGATCGTCGTTTATCCGGGCGCTGATGCCTTTCCCCTTACCGGCGGGATTGAGGTGCTGCCGCTGCGCCAGCTCGGCAAGGAGCTTCTGGAACGAACTCGATGAACCTTGACTGTCGGTGTCACGGTTGGCTCAGGCACTTGCATCCGGCCATCGAGATGGGGCCGAGGACGGTTCTCCTTCGGGGTGGCCGGGTTCAGCTAGGCGTCAAAAACTTCGGGATTGAGGATGATCGGCATCCGGTCGTGTTGGCGATCAACGGCTCGATACCTTCCAGCCACAGCGCCGAAAAACAGCGCTAGGCGGGAACCTTCCCAGAGGGGCGGCATCCAACGGGGCGAAAGGAGCATCTCATGCCCGCTTTGCAGACCCTCCCTGCCCCCAATGACGAGGCGAACCTTGTGCGCCGCGCCGCCGCGGGCGACGCTGCCGCCGTCCGCGCGATCATCAGGACCCACAACCAGCGCCTCTACCGCCTCGTGCGTGCCGTCATAAGCAGCAATGCCGATGCCGAAGACGTGTTGCAGGAGGCCTATCTCAGCGCCTTTGCCCGGCTCGATACCTTTCAGGGCGAGGCCTCGCTCTCGACCTGGCTGTCGCGCATCGCGCTCAATGCCGCCCTTATGCGGCTTCGCGCGCAGAAGCGTATGAAGCGGGCCGCCCCTGGACTGACCACCGCCGAGGCCCAGATCATCCCATTCCCGCTTTCCTCTCTCACCGCCGACCCGGAGCGCGCCATGGCGCAGCGACAACTTCTTCATCTTGTCGAGGAGGCGACCGACGCGCTTCCCGAAACCTTCCGCCTCGTCTTCGTCGCCCGCGTTATCGAGGGACTGAGCGTGGAGGAGACGGCGTCCCTGCTCGACCTGCCGGCGGCGACCGTGAAGACCCGCCTGCACCGAGCGCGGAAGCTTATTCGGCGCCAGCTGGAGGCCCAGATCGGCCCCGTGCTGATCGATGCCTTCCCCTTTGCCGGCGCGCGCTGCGAGCGGCTCACTGAAGCGGTCGTCGCCAAACTTGGGCTGGAAAAGTGACGGGAACCTCCTTCATGGGCCGGCATCCAATAGGGCGTCAACAACAGGCGCCGCCGGCGCCAAGGAGAACCCGATGAAGAAGCTTTTTGCCGCGGTAAGCACCGCCTGCCTCATGCTCACCGCCCCACTGGCCATCGCCGCCGATGCACCGAGCGATCCGCAGATCGCTCATATCGCCTACAGCGCCGGCGTGATCGATGTGGAGGTCGCCAAGCTCGCGCTTTCGAAAACCAAGAATGCCGACGTGAAGGCCTTCGCGCAGTCGATGCAGAAGGACCACGAGGCCGTCAACGAGATGGCGCTTGCGCTCGTCAAGAAACTCAAAGTGACGCCGGAGGACAACGCCACCAGCCAGGCTCTCGCCAAGGCGGCGGAGGAAAAGCGTGCCGAACTCGCTAAGCTCGACGGTCCGGCCTTCGACAAGGCCTATATCGACAACGAGGTTGCCTATCACAAGCAGGTCAATGGCGCGCTCGAGACCCTGCTCATCCCCTCGGCGCAGAACGCCGAGCTGAAGAGCCTCCTGGAAACCGGCCTGAAACTCTTTCAGGGTCATGAGCAGCACGCCGAACATGTCGCTGCAGGTCTGAAATGACGAAGGACCGGCTCAACAGGCGGCAGGTGCTGATTGCCGGCATGGCGATCTTGGCCAGCACCACGCGTGCCCGCGCGCACAACGGGACGATCCACGTGAAGATCGAAGCGCTCGTCTTCGAGCCCCCCGATATCGAGGCGAAGGTGGGCGAGACGATCGAGTGGACGAACGGCGATCCATTTGCTCACACAGCCACCGTGAAAGGAGGCTGGGAAGTGACGATCCCGCCTGGCCAGAAGGCGACCCATCTCGTAACCGCCGACGATGATGTGGAATACTATTGCCGCTTTCACCCCAACATGAAGGGGCGGATTGTTATCCGGCATTGAATGAATTGCGCGGCCGGGTGGGAGCACTCTGCCGCGCTATAAGCCACCCTGAGTGCGATGGGAATCGAACCAGCGGCACGTAGATTGACGCTAGCGTCATTGAGCCCAAGGATTAATCACCCTCAACCCGGCAGCCTCAAACGGGCTTATGTCGCGGGTTGCGACCACCAAGTCGTTAGCTGCTGCTGTCGCTGCTATATAGCCATCAGAAGTACCGATCGCCCTCCCCGACACTCGGGCGCGCACCATCAGTTCCGAGTAGAATTGCGAACTTGCTAGATTGAATGACAGGATGCGCCCGGAAAAATGCGGCAGCACCTCACCCTCAAGGCGATCGCGAAGGATAGTTCGTCGCTTTCCCAGCGGCATAGCAGCAATCCCGAAGCGAAGTTCAGCAACTGTGATTGCGGAAATGAACAGTGTCTCTATGGTTTGGGCATCTAGCCAGGCGACCACTTGCTCATCGGGAGCCGGTTTCCACGGTTCGGAGATTACGTTGGTGTCAAGCAAGATCATTCGAAGGTCATCGGTTCGGCTGGGGCGTCATCGCGATCTTTCTGCAGGGCTTCGACGTCGGCATTGGAAAGCTCGGCGTCGCGGCCAATAGCCGCCAGCAACGAGCCCAGCTTCAAGCGTTCAGATGGGCGAACAGCGGCTTCGAGGATGTCACGGATCTCAGCCTCGGTGCTACGGCCGTGATGTGCCGCTCGCACGCGCAGAGCACGATGTGTTTCGTCAGAAATATTTCGAATGGTTACCGCTGGCATTGATGCCGCCTATTAAAAAATGATGGCATTGATATCAATATACGTATGATGATGGAACTTTCAAGTGGGTCGACGTCGCCCTTGCTTGGTGATGACTGATTATCAGCGCTCGTCCCGCGGAGATCGGCAACAGACGGTGCCCGGTCACTCGGAGGGTAACCGTCATAAGATATCTGCTTCATCGCGAGCCCAAGCTTGTGTGCCGGTCGTAACATTCGTCGCGGAGATTGAAAGTAAACACGCCCGCAGCGATAACCAGCCAGAAGATCACAGGCTAACCCTCCGTGTCAGATTGAAAGGTATAGGAGGATCGGAATTTGCGTTATCGTTCGTTCCGGTCTTTATAGAGGGAATGACGCGAATCAACAGCGAAGCCACTGAGAACCAACCTTCGGAACATTCGGCGACGCCGCACGGTACGCCGGTGGACGACGGCAAGTCGGCCGCCCTCGTTGCCGCATCCGCCCCGCCGCCCCTGCCGGCCCACCTGCAGGATCTCACGGATCGGGCGCGCGGGTATGTCGAGGCGGCGAGTTCCGCCAACACGCGGAAAGCCTATGCCTCCGACTGGAAGCATTTTTCCGCCTGGTGCCGGCGCCAGAACCTGCCAACCCTTCCGCCGGATCCCGAGGTCGTTGGCCTCTATATCACCGCCTGCGCCTCCGGCACGGCCGAACGCGGCGGCAAGCCGAACACCGTCTCCACGATCGAGCGCCGCCTAGCGGCGATCGGCTGGAACTGCGCGCAGCGCGGCACGAAGCTTGACCGCAAGGACCGCGCCATCGCCACCGTCATGGCCGGCATCCGCAACCGGCATGCCGCCCCGCCGCGCCAGAAGGAAGCCCTGCTGCCCGAAGACCTCATCGCCATGCTGGAAACGCTCGACCGCGGCTCGCTGCGGGGCCTGCGCGACCGGGCCATGTTGCTCATCGGCTTTGCCGGGGGCCTGCGCCGCTCGGAGATCACCGGCCTCGACCTTGGCCGTGACCAGAGCGAGGATGGGCGCGGCTGGATCGAGATCTTCGACAAGGGCGCCCTGGTGACGCTCCGCGGCAAGACCGGCTGGCGCGAGGTGGAGATCGGGCGCGGGTCGTCGGATGCCACCTGCCCCGTCACGGCGCTCGAGACCTGGATCCGCTTTGCGAAGATCGCCCGCGGCCCGCTGTTTCGCCGCGTCACCGGTCAGGGCAAGGATGTCGGGCCGGACCGGCTCAACGACCAGGAAGTGGCGCGCCTCGTCAAGAAGGCGGCACTGGCTGCGGGCGTGCGCGGCGACCTGTCGGAAGCCGAGCGGGCGCAAAGATTCGCCGGTCACTCGCTGCGCGCCGGCCTTGCCTCCTCGGCGGAAGTCGACGAGCGCCATGTGCAGAAGCAGCTCGGCCACGCCTCGGCCGAAATGACCCGCCGCTACCAGCGGCGCCGCGATCGCTTCCGCGTCAACCTCACCAAGGCCGCGGGGCTCTGAACTGCGGGGGGACGTCGTGATCAAACCCGCGGCGATGCTTGCTTGTCAATGTCGAAGCAGCCGTGGCCCTGAAGCGGTCTCCGCTGAACTTTGGTGACTTTCATGTCGTATCCCGGACCGCCGAATAGTGGCTTGCTCATCGATACGAATATCACTGCGCAATTTTCCCCCGGCCAGCGCTGAAAGAGCAAAACTCAAGCCTTGATACTGATTTTGCGTCAGCTTGCCAGCCTGGATTCAGCGAAGTTGGCCGCCTCCTCAAGAGCCTCTTCGGCCCACTGGTTGAGGCTTTTACCGGAAAGTTCAGCGGCGATGGCGGCCTTACGGTGAACAGCAGGGTCGACACGGAACATCATCTTGCCCGAATATGGCTTCTGGGGTTCCTTGCCAACCTTGGCGCAAGTTTCGAGATAGTCGTCGACTGCCTTATGAAAGGCGTCTTTCAGACTGGCGACGGAGTCCGAATGAAAGCCGACAACATCGTTGATGCCGGCGATACGCCCGAAGAAGATTTCGTCCTCGCTGTCAAATTCAATTCGAGCGCTGTAGCCGTTGTAATTCATAACGTTGGTCATGGAGTTGCTCCTATTAAGTTAAGGAATTCGCCTGCGTCCTTAACCTGGTAGCGTTTGGCTTCCTTTTCCGGGTGAGGACGGTGAAAGCTGGCTACGTTCTCACCTTTGACAAAACGGACGCGGGAGCCGCTGCCTTCAACGACTTCGCAGCCAGCAGCAACGAGAAGGCTTTCAATGTCGGCCCACTCAAGGGCGCCCGAAACAGGGTTCTTGAATACGGCTGCCAACGTCTTCTTTTGCTTGCTGTTCATGCTAGCAACATAGGGCGCACTGATCAAATCTGCAAGCGCTTTATGCTAGCATTTACAGTATGTATGCCTTGCTTTTATGAGATAAGAAACTTACAAAAGGTCATATGTGACCATTTTGGAGTGTGGCTGTGTCAACGATTAGCCTCAAGGATGCCAAGGCTGGTTTTTCGCATATCGTGGATCAAGCCGCCGCTGGAGATTTCGTCACGATTACCCGGCATGGTCGCGCCGCTGCTGTCCTTGTCTCTGTACGGGCGGCAGAAGCAGCAAAGAGAGCGCTTGCCAAAGGGCGGCCTAGCCTCGTCCAGTATCTGAAGACCTTTCCCGCTGATGTGGATTTCGACGGCGATGTTTTCGCGAGGAACCCGACTCCATCGCGTGAGGTGGATTTGTGAGTGGCTTCTTGCTCGATACCAACGTCATTTCGATGTTGTCGCCGTCAAAGGCGACGGCCACGGCTGATTTTATAGCGTGGCTGGAAGAGCAAGAGCGGCTTAACGCGATCTATCTATCCGCTGTCACGATCCACGAAATTGAGAAGGGTGTGAGGCTGCTGGAAGCAAAAGGTGCGACGGCCAAGGCGGCAGGGATCGAGATATTTTTGCGGGGGCTCATTGTCGGATACGATGACCGGATTCTTCCGGTTGACGCCGAGGTCGCACGGGAAGGCGGAAAACTGGAAGCGAAGGCGATGTCTGCCGGTTATAATCCCGGTGCGGCAGACGCCATGATCGCAGGGACCGCCAGCGCTCATGGTCTAACGGTCATCACGGCGAACCTGAAACATTTTCAGCCATTCGGAATCAACGTGACATCGCCGGATCAACTGGCGCCCTAAGTACGCGATCGAGCTGAGAGAAAACAGGAAGCCACCAAAAAGAAATTCGTTTCGCCTTTGGCATGAGTATCGGAAACGAGCAGAGAGGGCGCACATGCTCAAAGCCATCCTATCCGTGACTCTGCTTCTGGCGATGACCGGTGGCTTGTCGGCGCCCGCTCATGCAGACGAGCCTATTGACGTTGTCGCGGGCATCTATGCCAAATACCCCTGGAAGGATTTGCCGCCGGGCGGTCATGGGGCATGGTATGTGGAGACCGCGGCGGCCTGGGAGAATGGCGCATCGGACGCTGGAATGACGTTCCTTGTGGGGCCAATCATTCAAGTGGAGAAGGTCGTCACCGAGCTTGTGGTTTCCGGTGACTATGAAGCCAGGGTACGTGCGGCTCT
>CAMLOC010000181.1 GCA_946481465.1 uncultured Shinella sp.
CGGGCGATCCCGATGCGCTGGCGCTGGCCGCCGGAGAATTCGTGGGCGTAGCGGTTGATGGCGTCCGGCGGCAGTTCCACCTGTTCGAGCGCCTTCCTTGCCCGCTCCAGCCGCTCCGCCCGCGAGCCGATGCGCTGGATCTTCAAGCCTTCGGTCAGAATCTCGCCGATGGTCATGCGCGGCGACAGGGAGGCGTAGGGATCCTGGAAGATATATTGCATGCGCGGGCGCCGGCGGCGCATCTCGCCGCCCGAGAGTTTTGTCAGGTCGGCGCCGTCGAAGACGACCGCGCCGGCCGACGGCTCGATCAACCGGAGGACCGAACGGCCGATGGTCGTCTTGCCGCTGCCCGATTCGCCGACCAGCCCCACCACCTCGCCCTTTGCGATGTCGAAGGAGATGTTTTCCAGGATCTTCAGCGTCGCGCCGCGCGTCTGGTAGTGCTTGGCGAGGCCGCGGACGGAAAGGAGCGGAGCTTCTGTCATGCGGAAATCTCCTGCCAGCGGATGCAGCGGCTGTCGTGACGGTCGTTGACGGGCAAAAGCGCGGGCATGGCCTGGCGGCAGGCCCCGATCGCGAAGGGACATCGCGGCGCGAAGGCGCAGCCGGCCGGAAGGTTGGCAAGGCTCGGCACCATGCCGGGAATGGCCGGCAGCTTTTCGCCGCTCCGTTTCATCGCGCTCGCCGTGCCGAGGCGCGGCATCGATTTCAGCAGCCCCATCGTGTAGGGATGGCGCGGGGCCTTGAACACCTCGGCGACGGGCCCGGCCTCCACGATGCGGCCGGCATACATCACCGCCACCCGATGGGCGACCTCGGCGACCACGCCGAGATTGTGCGTGACGAACAGCATGCCCATGCCGCGCTCGCGCTGCAGCGCCTGCATCAGGTCGAGGATCTGCGCCTGGATGGTCACGTCGAGCGCCGTGGTCGGCTCGTCGGCGATCAACAGGGTGGGATCGCAGGCGAGCGCCATGGCGATCGTGGCGCGCTGGCGCATGCCGCCCGACAGTTCGTGCGGATACTGGCCCGCCCGGCGACGCGCATCGGGAATACCGACCTTGTCGAGCAGGCCGACGGCCGCCTCGATGCCCTCGCGCCGGCCGGTCCGCCGGTGGACGCGCAGCGATTCGGAGATCTGGTCGCCCACGGTGTAGACGGGGTTGAGGCTCGTCATCGGCTCCTGGAAGACCATGCCGATATCGTTGCCGCGGATTTGCCGCATCTCCTCCTCGCCGAGCGTGACGAGGTCCTTCGTCCTGCCGTCCTTGCCGCGGAAGCGGATCGCGCCGCGGTCGATCACGCCGATCCTGCGGGCCAGCAGCCGCATGACGGAGAGGCTGGTCACCGACTTGCCCGAACCCGATTCCCCGACCAACGCCACCGTCTCGCCGGGGTGGATGGCAAGATCGATGCCGTCGACGGCCGCGATCTCCCGGCCGCGCACGCGAAAGACGGTCCTGAGGTTGCTGATTTCGAGAATGGGTTCGGGCGTCATCGGCAACCTCAGGAAAGAAGGCCGACGGAGCGCAGGATCTCGTCGATCCGGCCGGCTTCGGCCTCGTTGAGCGGTGCGCGCGGGCGCGCCATGACATTGGTGGCGATGATGCCGAGGCTGCGCATGGCGGTCTTGAAGCCGCCGACGCCCGTCGCCCCCCCGCTGACGCGGCCGGCGGCGACCCAGACGATCTCGAACAGCCGGCAGAGCCGCTCCTGTTCCTTGCGGGCGGCCTGCCAGTCGCCGCGCTGCGCGGCGTCCCACAGGCGGACATAGCCGGCCGGATCGACATTGGCGAGGCCCGGCACGACCCCGTGCGCACCCATGGCGAGGACGCTGTCGACGACGATCTCGGAGCCGGTCATCAGGAAGACGTCCGGGGTGTCGGCAAGGTCGCTGAGGGCATAGCGGAAATTGCCGTCGTCGCCGGAGGAATCCTTCAGGCCGACGATCGTGCCTTCCTTCGCCAGCGTCACGACGGTCTGCCGGGAAAGCTTGGTGTGGACGCAGACCGGGATGTCATAGGCGATCAGCGGGATATCGACGGCATCGCGGATGATGCGGAAGTGGTCCAGCGTCTCGGCCTGGTTGGTGATGGTGTAGAAGGGCGCGGTGACGACGACGGCATCGGCCCCCACCTCCCTGGCGATGCGTGCATGGCGGATGACGCGGTCGGTCGCGGGATCGATGGCGCCGGCGATGACGGGCACGCGGCCGTTCGCCACCTTCACGGTGTGCTCGAGGATCCTGCGGCGCTCGGCCTCGTCGTAGAACACCACCTCGCTCGTCGAACCCAGCGGGAACAGGCCGTGGCAGCCGCTGTCGATCAGGTGCTCGAGGACGCGCGTATAGGAGGCGTAGTCGACGGAGAAATCCTCGTTGAGGGGAGTGACGACGGGGGGGACGACGCCGGAGAACAGGGGCATTTTCTTCTCTTTCCAGGGTTTCAGTTGAGGTCTGCGCGGGGGTCGAAGGCATCCCTCAGACCGTCGCCGATGAAGTTGATGGCCAGCACGGCCAGCACCAGCGCGCCGCCGGGAAACAGCCATTGCCAGGGGAACTGTTCGAGCACGGCGGTGGAGCGCGCGGTGTTCAGCATGTTGCCCCAGCTCGGCGCCGGCGGCGGCACGCCGAGGCCGAGGAACGAAAGGCCGGCTTCCAAAAGGATGGCGTTGGCGACCTGCAGCGTGGCGTAGACGACGAGGATGTCGATGGAATTGGGCAGGCCGTGCCGGAAGAGCAGGTGGCCGATGCCCGCGCCCATGCCGCGCGAGGCCATGACGAATTCCCGCTCGCGCAGTTCCAAAAGGCGTGCGCGGATCATCCGCGACAGGACCGGCCAGGACAGGAGCGCGATGACGAAGACGGTCGACCAGATGCCGGAGCCGACGATGGAGGCGAGGACCAGGAGGAAGATCACCGGCGGCAGCGTCATGGCAAGGTCGACCGAGCGCATGGCGAGCGCATCGGCAAAGCGCCCGCCGAAGGCCGAGACCGCGCCGACGAGGAAGCCGATGGCCGTCGACAGGATGACGGAGGAGACGGCGACCAGCAGCGAGATCCGCCCGCCTTCCAGCGTCCGTGCGAGCACGTCGCGCCCGACGCCGTCGGTGCCGAACCAGTGCGCCGCCGAGGGGGCGGCGTTCATCGCCAGGAGATCGATGTCGTTGGGCTTGTAGGGCATCCACAGCGGATAGGTCAGCACCGCAGCGACGAGCGGAACGAGCAGCGCCACGCCGACGAGGGCCGCCCGGTTGAGGAGGAAGCGGCCGGCGGCGCGCGCCAGCGGACCGGAGGAGGAAGGGGAGGCGGGCATCGTCATCTCAGGCCACCTTGATGCGCGGATCGACGACCGCATAGGCAAGGTCAGTCAGGATGTTGACGAGGATGACGCAGGCGCCGATGACGAGGGTGGCCCCCATGATGACCGGATAGTCGCGCGTTTCCACCGCGCTGATCAGCAGCAGGCCCATGCCCGGCCAGTTGAAGACGCTCTCGACGAAGATGGCGCCGCCGACGGCAAGGCCGATGGTCGAGCCGATCAGCGTGACGACGGGCAGCAGCGCGTTGCGCAGGGCGTGCTTGGTGACGACCCAGAATTCCCGGACGCCCTTGGCGCGCGCCGTGCGGACATAATCCTGGTTCAGCACTTCGAGCATCGAGGCGCGCATGTAGCGCATGATCAGCGCCGCATGGCCGATGGACAGCACGGTCGCCGGCAGGATGAGATGATGCAGCAGGTCGCCCACCGAAAAGCCGGTTGCCGGGGTGAGCATGCCGCCCGACGGCGTCCATTTCAGCCGGACGGAAAAGACATAGAGGCCGAGCAGGGCGGTGAGGAAGGCGGGGCTCGATATGCCGAGCAGGGCCAGCACCGAAAGGGAATAGTCGGGCACGGTGTTGCGGCGCACCGCGCCGAGGATGCCGCCGGCAATCCCGATGACGATGGCGATGGATATCCCGGCGCCCATCAAGAGGAGGGTCGGGCCGATGCGCGAGAGGATGAGGCCGGCCACCGTCTCGTTGAAGCGCTGGAGGGAATGGCCGAGATTGCCCTGGGCGGCCTGCGACAGCCAGGCGAGATATTGCACGGGCAGCGGCTGGTCGAGGCCGAGCCGCGCGCGCAGCGTGTCCATCGCCTCCTTCGTCATGGCGACGTTGGGATCGATATAGGCGTCGATCGGATCACCCGGCGTCAGCTGCAACAGCGTGAAGATCAGCACCGTCAGCGCAAGCAGCATGGCGAGCCCGACGACGAGGCGATGGAGACAGTAGTGTAGCATTCGGGTTCAACACCTGATCGAGTGGCTGGCCGAAGGCGGCCGGCGGAAAGGGCACGGGATGACCCCGCGCCCTCTTGCCCGCGCCTATTCGGCGATCGACCACTTTTCCACATGGGCCTGGTACGGGCCGCCGGCCGGGGCCGGGGTCCACACGAAGTCCTTGAGTTTTGCCGAGGCGACGCCGTAGCGGTTGGCGACCCACATGGTCGCCCAGGGCAGCTCGGCATTGGTCGCCTTGCAGACGTCCTGGTAGCGGGCGTCGCGCTTGGAAGCGTCCGTTTCGGCAAGGGCGGCGTCGAGCGCACCCGACACCGAAGCCATGCGGATGCGCATGATATTGGCGCCCGCCGGCGGGATCTGCTTCTCGTTGAGGCCGATATTGATGTTCGATGCGTCCGGGCCGTTCTGCAGGCCGGCATAGATCAGCGGGAAATCGCCGGCATTGCCCGACTGCTGGTAGACGATCGAATTGTAGGTCGGCGTGTCGACGGCGCGCGGCACGATGTTGATGCCGACCTGCGACAGCATGGCCTGCATGGCGGCGAGCACGTTGGTGGCCAGCGGCGAGGTATAGTAGGTCAGGATCGTGATCGGCTTGTCGCCGTTGATCTTGTCCCAGCCCGCCTCGGCGAGGAGCTGCTTGGCCTTTTCCGGATCGTAGGCGTAGGCCTCGATGCCTTCGGGCACGAGCTGGTCGGCGACGTAGACGCAATTGGCCGGCTTTGCCGCCCCGCCGTAGAGGCTCTGGATGATGGCGTCGCGGTTGATCGCGTACATGAAGGCCTGCCGGACGCGCAGGTCCTGCCAGAGCGGCACTTCCTGGTTGAAGCCGACATAGTTGACGACGTAGGAATCGCCTTCGATCACCCGAAAATTGCTGTCGCTGCTGAAGGTCGACACGTCGTTGGAATCGACATAGGTGAACTGGATCTCGCCGGATCTGAGCGCGGCGATGGCGGCGGCGGGATCGGCGAAATAGCGATTGATCAGCTTCTCGGCCGCCGGCTTGCCGCCGCGGTAATCCGGATTGGCGGCGAGCTCGACATACTGGTCGGCGACGTATTTGGTGAATTTGAACGGCCCGGTGCCGATCGGCGCGGTGGACCACCAGGCGTGTTTGGCGATCTGCTCGGCCGGGATCGATGCGAGGGCGTGTTCCGGCAGCATCATCACCTTGGTCAGCGTGTCGAGCATGCTGGGGGCGGGCGCCGACAGGGTGATCACGACCGTATGGTCGTCCGGCGCCTCGACGGATTGGACCACGCCGAGCCGCGCGGCGAAGACCGAGCCGGCCTTCTCGTTGCGGGCGAGATCGAGCGTGAAGCGGACATCCTTGGCGGTGAACGGCTTGCCGTCGTGCCATTTGGCGTCGGCCAGCTTGAGGGTATAGGTCTTCTGGTCGGCGCTGATCTCGTAGCTTTCGGCGAGCGCGCCGTCGATCTTCGCCAGCTTGTCGTCGTAGATGACCAAAGGCTCGAAATAGGTGACGAGCCAGGTGAAGCCACTCGTCGCCGCCAGCGGATTGAAATTGCCCTGGAAGCCGCCCGGGCCGACGTCGAAGCCGCCCGAAATGGTGCCGCCCTGGGCAAAGGCATTGCCCGGCGCCAGGGGCACGGCGCCGAGCAGGGCCGCCGAAAGGGCGAGCGCCGAAAGTGTGGTCCTCAGATTCATGTCATCCTCCCTGATGAAACGGTGGTCTTGTTGCCCGCGATCACGCGGGTGATGCCGGCATAGTGCTTGCCGAGCCGGTCCCGGGCGGCCGCAAGGTCGCGCGCCTCCACGGCATCGACGATGGCGGCGTGGTCGCGCCAGGTCTGCACGGGGTCGGTATTGTTGAGGTTGACGAAGTCGGACGCCTTGTAGAAGGCGAGCCAGAACACCTCGATCAGCCGCAGCAGGACCTCGTTTCCCTGGCAGCGGAAGAGAAGCTGGTGGAAATGCCGGTCCTCCTCCGGGAAGCTCTCGCCACTCTCCGCGCGGATCTTCATCCGGTCGACGGTCTCGCGCAGTTCGCGGATGTCGTCGGGGCCGATCATCTCCAGCGTCCGTTCGATGAGGCCGACCTCGAGCGTGCGGCGGATGATGATGACCTCCTCGATCTGCTTCAGCGCGCCGCCGAGGCCGTAGGCGAGGTTCTCCAGCAAGGGTTCGAAGGAGAACGCCTTGACGAAGACGCCGATGCCGCGGCGCGATTCCAGCACGCCGACGGATTCCAGTGCCTTGATGCCCTCGCGCACCGAGTTGCGGCTCACGCCGAGCTGGGTTGCAAGCTCGCCCTCCGGCGGCAGGGGCGCGCCCGGATCGAGGTGGTTGTCCTCGATATAGGCGCGCAGGCTTTCCTGCACCGAGACATGCAGGAGGGGGGCGCGCTTCAGGGGCTTGATCGACTTCACGTTCATCTTCGTCTCCGGTTGCCTTTTTGACTCCGAAAAGACAGTGGGCCTACATCTATCCACTTGTAGGATATCTGTCAATTGGATATAGAAATCGCCAATAAGCGGTTCGCCTGCGGGATACGCCAAAGCGGTCTCCGCGCAAATGGCGCTGCTGATGTTTTTCAGAGGCTGGGTTCGTTCAGGGGCGTCCGTACGGACAGGGCCATCGCCCTGGAGTTCGGTGGTGCTGTTCTCCCTTCTCCCCAGCGGGGAGAAGGTGGCCCGAAGGGCCGGATGAGGGGCGTCGCGGGGGAGGCGCCCACCTTTCCTCGCCTTCGGCGCCCCCCGCATCCCCCTGCCGGCACCTTATCCCCGCAGGGGAGAAGGGGAGAAGGGGAGGCGGCGAGGGGGCTTTCCCACATGGCGGGCGTGT
>CAMLOC010000182.1 GCA_946481465.1 uncultured Shinella sp.
ACATCTTCACATTGGCAAGCTCGACGCCCGAGCCGTCCGCCTTCACGCGGATCTTCACGTTGTAGTCAACGACCCGCTTTACAGGGACCAGGATCTTCATGGCTTCCTTCCTTCAAATGCTCGCGAGGGAAAATGCGCCTTTTAAAGGCGCCCTGATTGTCGGTTGGCGACATCGATACGCGTTTTTTCCCCAATTACAATGCGCCACGGCCCCTCCCGACCTGAAAACGGGCGGGTTATAATTTGCCTTTACGTTCACGTCAATTTCCTCCGCGCGGCACGCTCACCGCCCCCAATGGGTCGGCGGCGGGGAAGGCTGCGCGGCCGTCTCCTCGACGGCGGCAGGTGCCGCCTCGACATGCCGCACCGCCTTCGGCGTCACGATGGTGCGGTCGAACAGCGGCACGCCCCGCCGGCGCAGGACGAGCACGAGGATCGCACCCGCGACGATACCGCCGACATGGGCGCCCCAGGAGACGCCGCTGTCACCATCGACCACCAGCATGTAGAACTGCTGGGCGATCCAGAAGGCGAGCGGAATGACCGCCGGCAGCGGCAGGGGAATGCGGAAGAACACCAGAACCCAGACGCGCACCTTCGGATGCAGCAGGAAATAGGCCGCCACCACGCCCGAGATCGCCCCCGAGGCGCCGATCAGCGGAGCCTCCGAATCCGGCTGCACGAGGCCGTGCACCAGCGCGCCGGCCGCCGCGCAAAGAAGGTAGAAGACGAGGAAGCGGAAGTGCCCGAGCGCATCCTCGACATTGTCGCCGAACACCCAGAGGAACAGCATGTTCGAGGCGAGATGCATGAAATCGCCGTGCAGGAACGCATAGGTGATGTAGGTTGCGTCCTCCGGCACCAGCACGAGGCTCGGCTCCAGGTCGGCGAAATCGAAGACGACTGCAGGGATGTAACCGAGGCCGACGACCGTCGCATCGGAAAAGGCCTGCGTGGAGGCCAGCCCCGTCACCAGCCAGACGACGACATTGATCGCGATCAGGCCGATCGTGACATATTGCACCTTGATGTATTTCAGGGCGTTCGCATCGTGCAGCGGTATGAACATGGATCCCCTTCCCCCAAGGCCTGCCGGAAGCGAGCTTACCTGTTCTTGCCCGGAACCCACAATATGTCCGTGTGGCCCTTGTCATTGACCCAGCGAGCAGCGACGAAGAGGAAGTCGGAGAGCCGGTTGATATAGGCTGCGGCCGCGGCCGAGACCGCCTCGCCCTCGACATCCTGCAGGGCGACGATCCGCCGTTCGGCCCGGCGCGCGACCGTGCGCGCGAGGTGCAGCGCCGCCGCCGCGGGCGTGCCGCCCGGCAGGACGAAGGAGCGCAGCGGCTCGAGATCCGCATTGAGCAGGTCGATTTCCGTCTCCAGCCGGTCCACCTGCACCTGCGCGATGCGCAGGGGCTCGTAGTCGAGCTTCTTTCCCGTCTCCGGCGTCGCAAGGTCCGCCCCGAGATCGAACAGGTCGTTCTGGATGCGCATCAGCATCGCGTCGAGATCGGGGTGACCGGCAAGGTGCTGGCGCACGAGGCCGATGCAGCAATTCGCCTCGTCCACCTCGCCATAGGATTCGACGCGCAGGTCGTGCTTCTTGCGGCGCGGCCCCGCGACGAGGCCGGTCGTGCCGTTGTCGCCGGTGCGCGTATAGATCTTGTTGAGCTTGACCATGTTCTCCTCAGCGACCGCCGCCCGTGATCCAGAGCGTCAGCATGATGAGGACGATCGCGACCGCCTGCAAGAGCACGCGAAGCTGCATCAGCTTGTTGGAGGTGTTGCCGCTGCCGCCCCTGGCCATGTTGACGAGACCGCGCACCAGCACGATGGCGACGAGGCCCATGACGAGCAGGGTCATGAAGGTAAGGAAGGAAGACATGCCAACGATCCGATTTGATTTCCGTCAGCCCTATTCACATAGGGCATTTCGCGCAAAGTGCACGCTTTTTGCGGGCAAAAACCCTGCGACGCCGCGCCGCGTCAGCCGAGCCTGCCGATGATGCGGTAGAAGAGCGCCGCCGGCAGCAGCTTTTTCAGGAGCACGCCCTGCCTGGCCGGCGTCGTCACGACATAGTGCGGCTTCGGCGTCTTCGCAGTCAGCGCATGGCGCAGCACCGCATGCACCGCCTCCGGCCCAAGCTTGCCGCGCGCCGGCTTCGCCTCGCCGCGCAGGCGCTGAAGCTGGCGGCGATATTCCTCCGCGTGGACCGAATGCTCAAGGTCGATGTTCTTCTCGATATGCGTCAGGGCATTGGCCGTGAAGCGCGAGGCGATCGGCCCCGGCTCGATGAGGCTGACATGTATGCTTGAACCCGCAAGCTCCATGCGCAACGTCAGCGACAACGCCTCGATCGCGAATTTCGAGGCATTGTAGGCGCCGCGCCAGCGATAGGGCACGATGCCGAGGATCGACGAGCATTGCACGATGCGCCCGAAACCCTGCCGGCGCATGACGGGGATCACCCGCCGCGTCAGGTCGTGCCAGCCGAAGACATTGGTCTCGAACTGCATCCGCAGCGCCTCGACTGGCAGGTCCTCGACGGCACCGGCCTGGCCATAGGCGCCATTGTTGAACAGCGCGTCGAGCCGGCCGCCGGTGCGCTCCAGCACGGTCTCGACAAGCGCGGCGATCGTCTCGGGTTTCGTATAATCCATCAGAAGCGCCTCGATGCCGTCGGCCTCGAGGCTGGCGAGATCCTCCTGCCGGCGCACCGTGGCGAAGACGCGCCAGCCTTCCGCCTTCAGCGCCCGGGCGCAATGGGCGCCGATGCCCGAGGAGCACCCGGTGACGATGATGCTCGGCGGCATTGCCGCATTCGAAGAAGGCATGGCGGTTTCCTGTACAAATCTGCGCGTGTTTCCCATATTCATCCCCAGCACGCCGCGCGCCTCTCATGAGGCGTGGCGACGTGGCAGACCATTGAATCCGGACCACACCTGAACCGATCCCGGTGTAAGGGGTTATCTCCGGGCAGACAATGCAAGAGCGGCCGAAGATAGCCGCGAGGGACTGGGATTGCCGATGCCGACCGCCATCCGCCTTGCCTACAAGGTCGTCTTCGATGCGATCTGGCACTTTTCCGAAGACGACGGCTGGGCCATGGCGAGCCATGTCGCGCTGTCGACGCTGCTGGCGATCTTCCCCTTCCTGATCTTCGGCACGGCGCTCGGCTCCTTCCTCGGCGCCGACCAGTTCGCCGAAACCGCCGTGCACCTCATCTTCGATACCTGGCCGGAATCGATCGCGGCCCCCATCTCGCGCGAGGTCGTCGCGGTGCTCACCATCCCGCGCGGCGGGCTCCTGACCCTCTCCGTGCTCGCCGCCGCCTATTTCGCCTCGAACGGCGTGGAGGCGTTGCGCGTCTCGCTCAACCGCGCCTACCGGGTGGCCGAGACGCGCTACTGGTATGTCACGCGCCTTGCCAGCCTCGGCTTCGTCATCGCCGGCGTGCTGGCGCTGGCGGTCCTCAGCATCGTGCTGGTCGCCGCCCCTCTCGCCGTGCGGGCGACGGGCGACTGGCTGCCCTGGCTCGCCTATGTCTATTCCTGGGTGGAAAGCTGGGGGCTGTTCGGCACCATCCTCGTGCTGCTCACCGGTCTGCTGATCGCCCATCTCTGGCTGCCCGCCGGCCGGCGCAAGATCGCCGACGTGCTGCCGGGCATCCTGGTGACGCTCATCGCCTGGGGCATCGGCGCCTATGCCTTCGCCTCCTATCTCGCCACCTTCGCCAATTACGTCTCGACCTATGCCGGCCTCGCCTCGATCATGATCGCGCTGGTCTTCCTCTACATCGTGGGGGCGATCTTCATCATCGGCGCCGAAATCAACGCGGCGCTGATGAAATACCGGGTGAAGCACCTGATCCTCGACCGGATCCGCGGCGTGCGCAAGCCGCCGCAACCCGAGGAGGATTCAATGGAGGACGAAGCCATAGCCCGCGAGCAGGGCGCGAATGCCGGCCGGTGAGGCGCCCCTTTCCCGGTAGGCCGCAAGGCCGGTGTCCTCGTTGCTCTTGGACAGTTTCCGCCCATCCGGCCCCGGCACCAGCCCATGATGCCGGTAGGAAGGCGCCGGAAGGCCGAGCAGGCTCTGCAGCAGGCGGTGCACGGCCGTTGCATGAAAGAGATCCTGCCCGCGCACCACGTCGGTAATGCCCTGCGCCGCATCGTCGAGCACCACGGCGAGATGGTAGCTCGCCGGCGCATCCGGCCGCGAGAGTATGACATCGCCCCAGCGCTCCGGCCGCGCCGCGACGATGCCCGTCTCGCCCTCCGGCCCCTCCCCCGCCTCCGACCACGAGAGCGCCTGCGGCACGAGCGCCAGCGCCTTCTCCATGTCGAGCCGCCAGGCATGCTGGCGGCCCGCGGCGATCCAGCCGAGCGCCTGGTCGCGGTCGAGCGAGCGCTCCTCCGTCGGATAGAGCGGCGCCCCGTCGGGATCGCGCGGCCACAAACCGCCTGCGGCTTCCTGCGCGAGGACCCGCGCCTTCACCTCGCCGCGGCTGAGGAACCCCGGATAGAGCACACCCATCGCCTTGAGGCGCTCCAGCGCCTTGCCGTAGAAGGCGAGATGCTCCGACTGGCGCCGCACCGGCCTTTCCCAGTCGAGGCCGAGCCAGGCCAGATCGCGATGGATCGCCGTCTCGAATTCCGGCCGCGAGCGGGCGGGGTCGATATCCTCGATGCGCAAGAGGAAACGTCCGCCGCAGGCCGCGGCAAGGTCGTGGTTGAGGATCGCCGAGAGGGCATGGCCGAGATGCAGGAGGCCGTTCGGGCTCGGCGCGAAGCGGAAAACACGATTTTTTGACAAAGAAGGTCGCATGAGGTCTTCTGGCATCGGGAGGCGTATCACGTCACACACTGTTTGATTTGTCGCATGGTGTCACCGCAAAACGGCTGTAGATTTTGCGCATCATGCTCGGCACCGGGGCCGCTTGGCGAAAATGCAACTGCACATGATCAGGACGGATGCGGATGTCGCGGCGGGTCTCGTCGACCTCGCCCTGCTCGACGTGCGCCTTTTCACCGTCATCGACAAGGCCGGCCCCGTGCCGCTTCGCCGCCTTTCGCCCGGTTATCGCGGCCTTGCCGGCATCATCGTCGCGCAGATGGTCTCGCGCGCCAGCGCCGACGCCATCTGGCGCCGGCTCGAGGAGGCGGCCGGCGATATCACGCCGCACCATATCCTCGCCCTTTCCGACGAGGACTGCCGCGCCGTGGGCCTGTCGCGCGCCAAGACGGAGACGCTGCGCCGCGCCGCTGACGCCGTCGACCGCGGCGAACTCGACCTCGACGCCGTCTGCCACCTGGAGGCGGCCGCGGCGACCCGCCGGCTGACCGCCATCAAAGGCATCGGCCGCTGGACGGCGGATGTCTACCTGCTGTTCTGCGGCGGCCATCCGGATATCTTCCCGTCCGGCGACATCGCGCTGCAAAACGCGGTCGCCCATGCGTTCGGCCTCGCCATGCGCCCGAGCCCGCAGGAACTCGACCGGATCGCGGAGGGCTGGTCGCCCTGGCGGGGTGTCTCGGCCCGCCTGTTCTGGGCCTATTATTCGCGGGAGATGCGGCGCGAGGCGGCACCCGTGCTCGAAGGCTGAGCGGCCGCGAAATAGCTTGTTTTCGCTTTTCCTTTCCCGCTTCACAATGCTGTAACAACGGGCCTAATATAGAAGGGCAGATGCCGAATCGATCAGGAGAAGCCCTTGACGATTTCTGTTTCACCACAGGCCCTGCCAGCCCTTGTCTTGAATGCTGACTACAGGCCGCTGAGTTATTATCCCTTGTCGCTGTGGTCCTGGCAGGACGCGATCAAGGCAGTGTTTCTCGACCGCGTAAACATCATCGCCGAATACGACCATTCGGTGTCGTCCCCGAGTTTCACGATGCGCCTGCCAAGCGTCGTGTGCCTGAAGACATACGTGCAGCCGTCACGCCATCCGGCCTTCACCCGGTTCAACGTGTTCCTGCGCGACAAGTTCGAATGCCAGTACTGCGGGTCGCCGGACGACCTGACCTTCGACCATGTCATCCCGCGTGCCCATGGCGGCGAGACGACCTGGGCCAATGTGGTCGCGGCCTGCTCCCCGTGCAATTTGAGAAAAGGCAGCAAGCTGCCGAAGCAGGCGGGCATGCACCCGCATCAGAAGCCCTACCAGCCGACGGTTCAGGATCTGCACAACAACGGGCGACTGTTTCCACCCAACTATCTGCACGAAAGCTGGATGGACTATCTCTACTGGGACGTCGAACTGCAGCCCTGATGCCGGGCCCGCAGAAACGCCGGGCGTTTTTGCGGCACCAGCAGGCATTTGCGACCGGGTTGCGGGGATATCACGCTTTCGCCGACCGCACGCCCGAAAAGGCGATCGCGGCGAGGATGAGGCTTGCGATCACGTTCCAGCCGGCAAAGGACAGTCCGAGCAGGCGGAAGGATGCTTCCGTGCAGGACGGTCCGTGCTTGGCGTTGAGGTCGGCGAGGAGGTCGCCGGCATTCTGCGTGACGCCCTGCGCCGTGGTCGCGCAGGTCGCAGGTCCCTCCCAGAAGCCCCATTCGACGCCCGCATGGTAGACGCCCATGCCGGCGCCGACGAGCATCATGATGCCGGCAACGGCAAGCAGTAGCCGCGTCAGCCAGGCCGGGCCGCCGAGGAGCGCCGACAACAGCCCGGCGAGCGCGACCGGGATGCCGTAGTAATAGGGATCGCGCTGCAACAGGCAGAGCGCGCAGGGGATGTAGCCGCCGATATGCTCGAAGCCGAGCGCCCCGCCGACGGTCGCCGCCATGCCGAGCGTCAGGAGGCCTGCGGATGCCTTGCGGGAAAGGTCGAGAGATGCCGTCATCAGGATCGTCCAATCGGGCCGGCAGGGATGCCGGCGAAACGGCGCCGAGTTCTATCAGGTGAGGCGGCGTTGTAAATCACCCGCACGCATATGTGATCGCGCCCGTCCCCGGATTTGCCGGTTGCCGCCCGCCAACGCTTCGTGTAAACGGCGATGGCTGCAAGTGCCGTGCCCCATTGGCGGAACTGGTAGACGCGCTCGACTCAAAATCGAGTTCCGAAAG
>CAMLOC010000183.1 GCA_946481465.1 uncultured Shinella sp.
TGACGCCGATCCTCGTCATCGACCGCAGCATGACGGAGGCCGGGCGCGGCGCGCTCGTCCAGCGCCTGCTCGACATCGAGACCTACCGCACGCTCGCCATGATGGGCCTGCCGCTCGCCCAGTCGCTCTCGCCGGATATCCGCCGCATCGAGGACGGGCTGACCGGCATCACCAATTCCATGAAGCAGCACGCCCGCGACAAGGCCGATACGCTGCTGACCGAGATCACCCGGCTCGCCGCCGAGCTGGAGGCCAATGCGGCGCTCAGCCTCTACCGCTTCGGCGCCAGCCGCGCCTATTACGGCATCGTGCAGGAGCGCATCCGCACGCTCGCCGAAACGGCGGTATCGGGCTACGAGACGCTCGGCTTCTTCCTGGAGCGGCGCCTGGCGCCGGCCATGCGCACCTGCCAGTCGGTGGAGGAGCGCCAGGCGAACCTTTCACGCAAGCTCGCCCGCGCCACCGCGCTGCTCAGAAGCTGGATCGACGTGGAATTGGAACAGCTCAACACCGGCCTGCTCAATTCCATGGACCGCCGCGCCAAGTTGCAGCTACGCCTGCAGCAGACCGTCGAGGGCCTGTCGGTCGCCGCCATCTCCTATTACGTGGTCGGCCTGTTCGGTTATGTCGCCAAGGCGGCGCACGGGCTCGGCCTGCCGATGAAGCCGGAAACGCTGACCGGCATCGCCGTGCCCTTCGTCATCGTCGGCATGTGGCTGCTCGTGCGCGCCATCCGCCATCGCCACGCGGAAGAGGACCGGCACTGAGAGGGCGTGCCCGCTTTCAGGTCGACAGGTCGCACTGGTAGCGCGGCACGCCGTCGGTGACGGCAAAGCCGGTGTCCCAGCCGAAGCCGGTCTCGTCCTGTTTCTCGAGCTTCTTCTTCGCCGCAAGGCCGCGCTGCGAGAACGCCGCCTCGGCGGCCTTCAGCGCGTCGGCGGGAAAGATCACGGCCTGGTAGCTGAAGCCGCTGGCAAGCGCCGTGATATAGATCTCGATCTCCCTGACCGGCACGCCGCGCCAGGTGCCGTCCGTCACGGGCAGAACGATGTGCAGGTACTCGTCCTGCGGCCGGACGGTGGGCTGGCCGAAGACGGCTTCGTAGCCGGCGGGAATGGCGATCGCGCCTTCCTTGCGCGCAAACGCGTAGCTCGATTGCAGGAGGTCGGCCAGCGCGTCGCTGTAGTCGCAGGCGTCGTCGAACCCCTTGAGCAGGTCGTCGAGCGGCTGTGCGCCCGCCGCTGCCGGAAGCGCCAGCCCGATCATCGCCGCCATCATCGCCGTCCTGCCGATCATTGCCGGTCTCTCCTCATGATGCCTCAACGCTCCCAATAGGGCACGGGGCCGTAGAGGTCGGCAAGGTAGTCGATGAACAGCCGCACCTTGACGGGCAGGAACTGCCGGCTCGGATAGACCGCCGAGAGCACCACGTTGCGCGAGCCCTCGTATTGCGGCAGCACCTGGGTGAGCTCGCCGCTCTTCAGCGCCGGGCCGACGTCCCAGGTCGAGCGCAGCGCGATCCCCATGCCCGAGAACACGGCCTCGCGCACCACTTCGCTGGAATTGGTGTAAAGCTGCCCCTGCGGGCGATAGGTGACGTTGCCCTCCGGCCCTTCCAGCCGCCAGACGTCCTGGGTATGCGGCGGCAGGCAGACATGGGCGGAAAGCGCGTCGAGCGAGGCCGGCATGCCGTGGCGGGCGATATAGTCCGGCGATGCGCACAGCACGCGCCGCACGGGGGCGAACCTGCGGGCGACCAGCGAGGAATCGGACAGTTCGCCGATGCGGATGGCAAGGTCGAAGCCGCCGCCGACGATATCGGAAAAGTCGTCGGTCAGCATCAGGTTGACGACGAGTTCCGGATAGGCGTCCATGAACCCCTTGAGATTGGGGGCGATGTGCATGCGGCCGAAGGAGGTGGGGGCGGAAATCCTCAGCGTGCCGCGCACCGCGCCGGAGCGGCCCGAGACGAAGGCCTCGGCCTCCTCGATGCCGGAAAGGATGCCGACGATGCGGTCGTAGAAGCCCTGGCCGGCCTCGGTCAGCGAGATCTGCCGCGTCGTGCGCTGGAAGAGGCGGGTGCCGAGGCGCTCCTCCAGCCGTTTCACCCGCTTGGAGACGACGGCGGGCGAAAGGCCGAGCGCCCGGCCGGCCGCCGACATGCTGCCCATGGCGATGACGCGGGAGAAGATTTCGAGATCGCCGAGATTGGTCATTCCATCGCGTCCATTCTTGCCGAAGCGGAGAAAATGCTTAGCATTTGCACCCTGCAATAGGAAGTGGTAAACAAAACAGACCACTTGAGGCGAGAGGTGAAGAGATGGATCAGATCGGGTTCCTGGAGCCGCGGCCGGCGGTGCTGGCGCGCCGCCGCGAGATCGTCGCCGACCTGCTCGACCTCCTGCCGGAAGGCTGCCTGGTACACGAGCCGCGCGAACTGGTGCCCTTCGAGACGGATGCCTTCGTCTCCTATCGCCGCCTTCCGCTCGCCGTCGCTTTGCCGGAGACCACCCAGCAGGTCGCCGCCGTCCTCAAATACTGCCATCGCTACGGCGTGCCCGTCGTGCCGCGCGGTGCCGGCACCTCGCTGTCGGGCGGCGCCATTCCGCAGGAGGACGCCGTCGTCATCGGCCTTTCCAAAATGGCGAGGATCCTGGAGGTGGATTTCGCCAACCGCACCGCCACCGTGCAGGCCGGCGTCACCAACCTCGCCATTTCCGACGCGGTGTCCGCCGACGGCTATTTCTACGCGCCCGATCCCAGTTCGCAGCTCGCCTGCACGATCGGCGGCAATATCGGCATGAATTCCGGCGGGGCGCACTGTCTGAAATACGGTGTCACGACGAACAACCTCCTCGGCGTCAAGCTCGTGCTGATCGACGGCACGGTCGTCGAGCTCGGCGGCAAGGCGCTGGATGTCGGCGGGCTCGACCTTCTCGGCGTCATCTGCGGCGGCGAGGGCCAGCTCGGCATCGTCACCGAGGCGACGGTGCGCCTCATCGCCCGGCCCGAGGGCGCGCGCCCGGTGCTCTTCGGCTTCGACACGTCGGAGGCGGCGGGCGCCTGCGTCGCCGACGTCATCGGCGCGGGCATCATCCCCGTCGCCATCGAATTCATGGACAAGCCGGCGATCGAGATCTGCGAGGCCTTCGCCGGGGCGGGCTATCCGATGGACGTCGAGGCGCTGCTGATCGTCGAGGTCGAGGGGTCCGAGGCGGAGATGGACGCGATGCTCGCCAGCATCATCGAGATCGCCCGCCGGCACGGCGTGAAGGTCGTCAAGGAAAGCCAGTCGGCGACGGAGGCGGCGCTGATCTGGAAGGGGCGCAAGTCGGCCTTCGGCGCCACCGGCCGCATCGCCGACTATATCTGCATGGACGGCACGGTGCCGCTCGGCCAGTTGTCGCATGTGCTGCGCGGCACGGCGGAGATCATCGAGAAATACGGCCTGCGCGTCGCAAACGTCTTCCATGCCGGCGACGGCAACATGCATCCGCTCATCCTCTTCAACGCCAACGACCCGGAGGACGCCGCGCGCGCCGAGGCGGCGGGCAACGATATCCTGCGGCTCTGCGTCGATGCCGGCGGGTGCCTGACGGGCGAACACGGCGTCGGCATCGAGAAGCGCGACCTGATGCGCCATCAATATGCGGATGTCGACCTTGACCAGCAGATGGCCGTGCGCGCCGCCTTCGATCCGCAATGGCTGCTCAACCCGTCGAAAGTCTTCCCGCTCGAAGGGCGTCCCGCCGCATGACACCGATCCACGAACCGCTTTCCGAAGAGGCCGCCGCGCGCCTCGTCCAGGTCGCCGCGCTGTCCCGCACGCCGCTTGCCATCCGCGGCGGCGGCACGCGCAGCCTCGCCGGCGTGCCGGAGGGGGCCGAAACGCTCTCGACCCGCGGCCTTGCCGGCATCGTCGCCTACAATCCGGCCGAGATGACCATGACCGTGCGCGCCGGCACGCCGCTGGAGGTCGTCGAGGCGGCGCTTGCCGAAAAGCGCCAGATGCTCGCCTTCGAGCCCTGCGACCTGCGCGCCGCGCTCGGCTCCTCCGGCATCCCCACCATCGGCGGCGTCTTCGCCGCCAATGCCTCCGGCCCGCGCCGCTTCGTCGCCGGCGCGGCGCGCGACAGCCTCATCGGCGTGCGTTTCGTCAACGGCAAAGGCGAGGTGGTGAAGGCCGGCGGAAGGGTGATGAAGAATGTCACCGGTCTCGATCTCGTGAAATTGCTGGCCGGTTCGCACGGTTCGCTGGCCCTTCTGACGGAGGTCACCTTCCGCCTGCTGCCGGTTCCGGAAACGGCGGCGACCATCGTCGTCTCCGGCCTCAACGACGCGGAGGCCGCCGCCGCCATGGCGACGGCCATGTCCATGTCGGTCGAAGTCTCCGGCGCGGCCCACCTGCCGGAAAGCGTGCGCGGCCGGTTCGCCGGCGGCGTGCTGCCGGACGGGGCGGCCACCGTGCTGCGCCTCGAAGGGCTTTCCGCCTCCGTCGCGGTGCGCAGCGAGAAGCTGGCGGCGGCCATGGGCCGCTTCGGCGCCGTGACGCATCTCGATGCGGAGGCGACGGCGCGCCTCTGGCGCGAGATCCGTGACGCCGCGCCCTATGCCGACGGCACGCCGCGCCCGCTCTGGCGCGTCTCGGTCGCGCCCACCGCCGGCCACCAGCTCGTCGCCGCGCTCCGCCTCGAAACGGGCGTCGATGCCTTCTACGACTGGCAGGGCGGCCTCGTCTGGCTGCGCATGGAGGCCGATCCCGAGGCCGCGCTCCTGCGCCGCTACGTCAAGGCCGTCGGCGGCGGGCATGCGACGCTGCTTAGGGCCCGGCCGGAGGTGCTGGCGGCGACGGAAGCGTTCGAGCCGCAGCCGGACGCCGTCGTGGCGCTCTCGGTGCGCGTCAAGGCGAGCTTCGATCCGGCGGGATTGTTCGTGTCGCGGCTGGTGGGGTGATCGGGAAATGAACGATGTTGTCGGAGCCCCTCATCCCCCTGCCGGGACCTTCTCCCCGCAAGCGGGGAGAAGGAGGAAAACGGTGAGCCCATCCTTCCTCGCCCCGTTTACGGGGAGAGGATGCCGGCAGGCAGGTGAGGGGCGGCAACGGGAATGCTGGCATGAGAAGGACCCCCGCTGATGCAGACCAATTTCACCGCCGAGCAGCTTGCCGATCCGCATGTCGCGACGTCCGAAAAGATCCTGCGCAAATGCGTGCATTGCGGCTTCTGCACCGCCACCTGTCCCACCTATGTGACGCTCGGCAACGAGCTCGACAGCCCGCGCGGCCGCATCTACCTCATCAAGGACATGCTGGAAAACGGCCGGCCGGCGGATGCGCAGGTCGTGACGCATATCGACCGCTGCCTCTCCTGCCTGTCCTGCACGACGACCTGTCCCTCCGGCGTCGACTACATGCATCTCGTCGACCATGCCCGCATGCATATCGAGGCGACCTATAAACGCCCGTTCTGGAACCGGCTGACGCGCAACATCCTTGCTGCCGTGCTGCCCTATCCCGGCCGCTTCCGCCTGGCGCTGAAGGCGGCAAATCTCGGCCGGCCCTTCGCCGGCCTTCTCAAGCGCTTCAAGCCGCTCGAGCCCTTCGGCGCCATGCTGGATTTTGCCCCGCGCCGCCTGCCGAAGATGCCGGAAAGCGCAAGACCGGGAACGCATCCTGCAAGCGGCCCCCGCCGCGGGCGGGTCGCGATCCTCTCGGGCTGCGCCCAGCCGGTGCTGAAGCCGGAGATCAACGCGGCGACGATCCGGCTTCTGACGCGGCTCGGCGTCGAGGTGGTGGCGCCGGCGGGCGAAGTCTGCTGCGGCTCGCTCGTCCACCATATGGGGCGCGAGGAACAGGCGCTGGAGGCGGCGCGGCGCAATGTCGACATCTGGCTCGGCGAGGTCGAGAAGGGCGGGCTCGACGCGATCATCGTCACGGCGTCGGGCTGCGGCACGACGATCAAGGATTACGGCTTCATGCTGCGCCTCGATCCCGCCTATGCGGACAAGGCGGCGCGGGTCTCGGCGCTTGCCAAGGACATCACGGAATATCTTTCGACGCTCGACCTGCCGCAGCAGGAGGCGAGGGGGCTGACGGTCGCCTATCATTCGGCCTGCTCCATGCAGCACGGCCAGAAGATCACCATGGCGCCGAAAGTGCTGTTGAAGAAGGCGGGCTTCGCCGTGCGCGATCCGGCGGAGGGGCATCTGTGCTGCGGCTCGGCCGGCACCTACAACATCCTCCAGCCCGAGATCTCCGGCAAGCTGAAGGCGCGCAAGGTGAAGAACATCGAGGCGACGAAGCCCGATATCATCGCCACCGGCAATATCGGCTGCATCACCCAGATCGCCACCGGCACGCAAATCCCGATCCTGCATACGGTGGAGCTCATCGACTGGGCCTATGGCGGGGAAAAGCCGGCCGTGCTTTCCTGAGGCTGTCACGCGCGGAACAGCCGCTTCGTCCCGGGATTGCTAGACAGGCGGCATTCCAGCCCCATCGGAGATGTCCATGCGCCGCCTCATGCTTTCGCTCGCCGTCCTGGCCGCCCTTTCATCGCCCGCCTTCGCCACCGGCGGCTTCGACTGCGCGGTGAAGGACAAGAATGTCGCTTTCGAAGGGGAGGCAGGCTTCAGTTACAGCCTCGGCGGTATCCTGAATTTCCGCGGCTCGATCGAGCTGCCGAAGGATATCGCCCAGAAGGGGCTCGACAGGAAGATAGCGCTTGATCAGTCCTTCCTCACGCATCACTGGCTGCACGACGGCGAACTGCGCCTTCTCGTGCATGTCGAATCCGGCGAAGACGAGCCCTTCGCCGCCCTCGATTTCGTCATGCTGACGGTGGTCGACGCCGAGGGGTTGAACTACGAGGGCACCTATACGCTGAAGATCGAAGGCGCCGACCTCGACGAGCCGATCCGGCGCGGCGGAAAGATCGCCTGCTCCGTCGGTTGAGCGGAAGACGCCGGCACAAGGCCGCCGCCGAAATCACGCAACAAGTCAACCTTAGAGCGCCGGAGGATCAGTCCACCCGACCTCTCCACCGTCATCCTCGG
>CAMLOC010000184.1 GCA_946481465.1 uncultured Shinella sp.
CGCGAGCGAAGCCTTCTTCGGCCGCCGCAAGGGCAAACCGTTGCGGGAGCGGCAGGCGCAGCATCTTGAAACGGTGCTGCCGGCGCTGAAGGTCGATCTGTCGACCCCGGCTCCGGCGGACATCGCCTCCCTCTATGGCTTCCCGCCCGCCCGCATCCGGCTCGAAATCGGCTTTGGCGGCGGGGAGCACCTCATCCATCGCGCGACGGAAACGCCGGACACCGGCTTCATCGGCGTCGAGCCCTTCGTCAATTCCATGGCGAAGCTGATCGGCAGCATCGAGGAGACGGGCGTGAAGAACATCCGGCTTCACGATGACGATGCGACGGAGCTGTTGGACTGGCTTCCGGCGGCCTCGATCGATCAGATCGACCTGCTCTATCCGGATCCGTGGCCGAAGAAGAAGCACTGGAAGAGGCGGTTCGTCTCGAAGGTCAATCTCGACCGCTTTGCCCGGGTGCTGAAGCCGGGCGGGCTCTTCTGCTTCGCGTCCGACATCGACACCTATGTCAACTGGACGCTTATGCACTGCGGGGTTCATCCCGCTTTCGTGTGGACCGCGGAAAACGCGGTCGACTGGCTGACGCCGTTTGCCGGCTGGCCGGGTACGCGCTACGAGGCGAAGGCCAGGCGCGAGGGCCGCAAGTCGGCCTATCTCACCTTCCGTCGTCTCTGACGGAAGGTCCTTTCGGCATCAGTGCAGGCTGACGGTGCGCAGGTCGTCCTCGGCCGCCTTGTAGAAGGTGCTCGAGCGGTTGTCCGTCAGGAGGATCGGCGTGCCGTCCGCGCCGAACAGCGCCCAGAGATCCAGGCTCGGATCGATTTCAGGCGCTTCGGGGAAGACGCGCGAGACTTCGTCGGCCTTCATCTTGCGGATATAACCGACTTCACCGGCGCCCAGATGCGCAAGGTCTGCCTTCGAAACGGTGGGGGTTACGGTTTTCAGTCCCATCTTTGCCTCCATGGCAATGCCGGCAGGGCCGGCCACCGGACGTCCATGGCCACCACGGCCCATCGGTACGTCAGGCGATCAGGTTACGCTTGAAACGTTCCGGCGGGTGTTCCCGCAGGAACGGCTCATGATCTAGTCTGATACGGAAATGTTAATTTTCTTTACCATTCGCACAGGCTCGGGCCGCACGAGATCGACCGCGAGCAGGCCGTTCTTCAGCTCCGCGCCGGAAACGCGCATGCCGTCGGCAAGCACGAAGGTTCGCTGGAACTGGCGGGCCGCTATGCCGCGGTAGAGGTAGTCCCGCTCGCCGCTGTCGACCTGGCGGCCGCGGATGACGAGCTGGTTTTCCTCCGTCGTCACATCGAGTTCGTCTTCGGAAAAGCCCGCGACGGCAAGGGTGATGCGCAGCCGTTCCGGTGCGCCCGTCTCGCCGTTCGGCCGCAGCCGCTCGATATTGTACGGTGGATAGCCATCATTGCCCTTGGCGATGCGCTCAAGGGTCTTTTCCATGGCGTCGAAGCCCAGGAGAAGCGGGCTCGTGAAAGGGGTCATGCGTGACATGCGTCTAGTCCTTGGCTTTCAAGCGACTTTGGCGGGACCCGGCCTCGGCATCCCGATGCCTGCAATATGGGGATTGCCGGTGCGGGGCGCAAGACGCTTGCGAACGGCGATTTCGCAAATATAGTCGCCGCTTCGCCTGCGCGACGCGGGCCAAGAACAGAATTATCGAGGAAACGGAGAGGGCATGTCTGAGCCACGGAAAATCATCATCGACACGGATCCCGGCCAGGACGATGCCGCCGCGATCATGCTGGCGCTCGGCAGCCCGGAACTCGACATCCTCGGCATCACCACGGTGGCCGGCAACGTGCCGCTGGCGCGCACGTCGTGCAATGCCCGCATCATCCTGGAATTCTGTTCCCGCACCGACGTCAAGGTCTATGCCGGCGCCGACAAGCCGATCGCCCGCCCGCTGATCACAGCCGAGCACGTCCACGGCAAGACCGGCCTCGACGGCCCGGAACTGCACGAGCCGCAGATGCCGCTGCAGCCCCAGCACGCCGTGGACTTCATCATCGAGACGCTCCGGCGCGAACCGGCGGGTACCGTGACGCTCTGCACGCTCGGGCCGCTGACGAACATCGCGACCGCGCTCGAAAAGGCCCCCGACATTGCCGGCCGCGTGCGCGAACTGGTCATGATGGGCGGCGGCTTCTTCGAGGGCGGCAACATCACGCCGGCGGCCGAATTCAACATCTATGTCGATCCGGAGGCGGCTGCGGCCGTGTTCAAGGCCGGCATCCCGATCGTCATGATGCCGCTCGACGTCACCCACAAGGTGTTGACGCTGAAAAGCCGCGTCGCCGCGCTGCGCGCGATCGGCAGCCGCCCCGCCAAGGCGCTTGTCGAGATGCTGGATTTCTTCGAGCGTTTCGACGTGGAGAAATATGGCTCGGACGGCGGCCCGCTGCACGATCCGACGGTCATCGCCTATCTCCTGAAGCCGGAGCTGTTTGCCGGCCGGGACTGCAATGTCGAGATCGAGACGGCTTCGCCTCTGACGGTGGGCATGACCGTCGTCGACTGGTGGCAGGTCACCGGCCGCAAGCACAATGCGCGGGTGATGAAGGACGTCGATGCCGACGGCTTCTTCGCTCTCCTCGCAGAGCGTGTCGGCCGCCTCTGATGCGTGGTCCCCGCAGCCCCGGACAGGGTGCCGAGGGCCGTTTCCACCAGGAGATGATGGGCCTCTACGAGCGCTTTGCGGATATCGGGTTCCGCCCGGTCCTGCTGCGCCGCTTCATCCTGCTCAACGGCGGCGTGGCGGCGGCGAAGGAACTCGTCTTCAAGCCCGGCACGACCGGGCTGGAGCGGCTGCTCGACGCGGGCAAGCCGGAGCTTTCCATGGAGGCCCTGATGCTGCGGCCGGAATATCGGGGCCTGTTTTCCGAGCCGGAGCTGAAGGAGGCCACGCAACGCCTCGCCAGCCGCTCACGCTCCCGCGGCCGGTTGCAAGCGCAGCCGACGGAGCGGAAGTAGGCCCTATGAAACAAAAAGGCCGGCGTCACCGCCGGCCTTTTTCGTTCTTCGGTCCGTCTCAGAACTCTTCCCAGTCGTCCTGGGCGAGCGCCGTGTTGCCGGCGACCTGCGGGATGGCGCGGGCGGTCGTGCGCGGCGCCTGGTAGGTGCTGCGCTGCGGCTGCACGTCGCGCCGGACAGACGGCTGCACCGGCTGGGCGGCCATCGCGGCGGCGGCACCGGCGCGGAAGCGGGCGACGAGCGACTTCAGCGTCTGCGCCTCGTCGTTCAGCGCCATGGAGGCGGCGGTGGTCTCTTCCACCATCGCGGCGTTCTGCTGGGTCACCTGGTCCATCTGGTTGACGGCCGCGTTGATCTCCTTGAGGCCGACAGCCTGTTCGGAGGCGGACGAGGAGATCTGACGGATGAGGCCGTTGATCTGGATGACCTGGTCGGCGATGTTCTCCAGCGCGTGACCGGCCTTGCCGACGAGATCGACCCCTTCGCGGACCTGCACCTCGGAGGTGTTGATCAGCGTCTTGATCTCCTTGGCGGCGTTTGCCGAGCGCTGGGCGAGCTCGCGCACTTCCTGGGCGACGACGGCAAAGCCCTTGCCGGCCTCACCCGCACGCGCCGCTTCCACCCCGGCATTGAGGGCCAGCAGGTTCGTCTGGAAGGCGATATCGTCGATCACGCCGATGATGTTGGAGATTTCGCGCGACGAATGCTCGATGCCGTGCATGGCGTCGATCGCCTTCTGCACCACTTCGCCGGACTTGCTGGCGTCGTTGCTGGCCGTTTCCACAGATTTCGCGGCGACGCGGGCATTGTCCGCGCTGGAATTGACCTGCGAGGTGAGTTCGTCGAGCGCGGCTGCCGTCTCCTCCAGGCTGGCCGCCTGCTGCTCGGTGCGGTGCGAGAGATCGGCCGCGCCCTTGGAGATCTCGCCCGTGCCGCCGCCGATATTGCCGACCGAGGCGTTGACCGTCTGGATCGTCTCTTCGAGGCTGGCGATGGCCGAGTTGAAGTCGGTCTTGAGCTTGCCGTACTCGCCGGGGAAATCGCCCGAGAGACGGAAGGTCAGGTTGCCGGAGGAGAGCTGCGCGAGGCCGTCGCCGAGGCGGGCGACGATGTCGCGCTGGAGGGCGGTCGATTCGGCCCGTTCGGCCTCCGACCGGTTGCGCTCGGCTTCCGTCATCTGGCGCTGGCTGTCTGCCTCGGCTTCCAGGCGCCTGGTGTCGGCGAGCTGGTGGCGGAAGCCCTCCAGCGCCTTGGCGACGGCACCGGTTTCGTCCGAACGGTCCTGGCCGGCGATGGGCTGGGTGTAGACGCCGCTGCTGAGCGTCGCCACGCCGGAAACGAGACCGGCGAGCGGCTTCTGCACGAAGAAGCGAACGGCGAAGTAGAGGCCGGCGAGCACGCCGCCGAGAACGATCAGCCCGCCGAGGATCATCAGGCGGGTCTGGTCGTCGACCGGCGCGTTGATCGCGGCGCGCGGCACGTCGACCAGCACGACCCAGGTCGTGTTTATATCGGGGAGCGCAAAGGGATAGACGACGCGGTCGAAAGCGGCCATTTCGTCGAAGGAGAGGTTTTCGATGCGGCCGGCCTCGCCCGTCGCAAGAGCGGACTTGACGATATCGGCGCCCTCTCCGTCATAGTCCGTCATCAGCAGGTCGACATTCGGCGCGACGATCCACTTGCCGGTCTGCGACAGCAGCATGACCCGGCCTTCGCCGAAGGGCTTGAGCTGGCTGAGCTTCTCGTAGAGCGTCTTCAGCGAGACATCGACGCCGGTGACGCCGGCAAGCTTGCCGCCCGGGGCCACCGGAAAGGCGATGGAGGCCATGGTGAAGCCTTCGCCGGTCGAGGTTTCCTTGTAGGGCTGGCTCATGGCGCCCTTGCCGCTGCCGGCGGCCAGCGAGTACCACTCGGCCTTGTAGTCGGATTCGAAGGTCGACAATGCGATCGAGCCGTCCTTGCGCTTCGTCCAGTAGGGATTGAACGAGCCGTCCTTGTAGGTGCCGGTCTCAAGCTGCTCGGCCGTCTCGCGGGACTTGCCGTCGAAGGCGTTCGGCTCTTCCGCAAACCAGCTGCCGAGGGCGAAGCTGTTCTTTTCCGCGTTCGCCTTGATGAGGTCGACGACTTCCTTGCGATCGAAATGCCCGCCCGCAAGGCCCTGCTCCATCACGCCCGCCATGGAGCGCGCGGCGCTGGCGAGCTGGCCGATATCGGAGGCGATGTCGGCGGCGATCGCCTTGGCCTCGGTATTGGCTTCCGAATAGACGAGGTCGGCGACGCGGCTCTGCGTCTGGCCGATGAGGACGGTGTTGGAGGCGAGCATGACCAGCGCGATCGTGCCGCCGGTAACCGCGATGAGCTTCGTCGCGAGCGACTTGGCCTGGAACTTGAACATAAAATCCTCACGATGAGAGACGTCCGCGGTGGCACCGCGGAGAGGCACATTCGTTTGCGGGGGTCTCCATCATGGAGGTCGGGGCGCGCGACCAGCGCCAGAGGCCGCCGACCGGAAGGGCCGTGCCTGAGGATTTCAGTAACCTATAAAATGTTAATAAATAGCCAAATATCGCGGCTATTCCTGGCGCAACCGGCTGGTTTCTCAGGCGTCGCGCTCAATGCGACGCCCGATGGCCCGGTTGCGAAATCCCGCTTGCCAAACCCGCGCCTGCCGCGCGGCGCGCGTGTCAGATCTCGGCGTCGACGGCGGGCGCGAAGGGAATGGAGGGCTGGGCGCCCGGCTTCAGGCAGGCGAGCGAGCCGGCGACGGCGGCACGGCGCAGCGCCTCCTTGAAGCCGAGGCCGGCATCGAGCGAGGCGGCGAGGTAGCCGCAGAACGTGTCGCCCGCACCAACCGTGTCGACGGGCTCGATCTTCAGGCCGGCCGCGCGGTAAATCTCGTTCTTGCGGATCGCGACGACGCCGTCGGCGCCGAGCGTCACGATGATCGTCTGGCCGCTCTCTGCATGCAGCGCGCGCATGGTCGCCTCGCGCGCCTCGTCCGAGAGCTCGCCCTTGCCGACGAAGAGGTCGAATTCCGTCTCGTTGGCGACGAGGATGTCGGCCATCGCGCCGAGCCGCCGTGCGGCGGCGTTGAAGGGCGCGATGTTGACGACCGAGGCGACGCCCTTCTGCCTGGCGTTTGTGAGCGCGGCCTCGATGGCGGCTTCGGGGATTTCGAACTGCAGCATCAGATAGTCGCCGCGCGTCATGCCGCCGACGGTGCGTTTCGCATCCTCCTCGCTGACGGTGCCGTTGGCGCCGGGCACGACGACGATGACGTTCTCGCCCTCGTCGTCGACGAGGATATGCGCGGTGCCGGTCGCCTCGGCGGCCGAGCGCACGCCGTTGAGGTCCACGGCGGCGTCGGCGAGCAGCGCCAGCGCCTGGCTGCCCAGCCGGTCGTCGCCGACCGCGCCGGCCATGCGCACGATGGCGCCGGCGCGGCGGGCGGCGAGCGCCTGGTTGGCGCCCTTGCCGCCGGCGGCCGTGGTGAAGCTGCTGCCCATCACCGTCTCGCCGGGCTTCGGCAGGCGTTCTGGCGTGGCGATGAGGTCCATGTTGATGGAGCCGAAGACGGTGATCATGAGAGGTGCCCCCTTGTCGTTTCCGCCGGACACTGCCCGAGGGGCTCAGTCCTCGTCAACCACCCTCAGGCGAAGCTGCCCCGTCCGGGTCTCGACGGCCGCTTCCGCGGGCGGGGAAAGAGTGCCGTTCGCCTCGAATTCCATGTCGCCGATGCGCGCGCCGCGCCGGGTGAGCTTCTCCGTCGAGGTCAGGATCAGGTCGACATCCTTCTGTGCGGCGGTGAAGTGGCCGGAAAGCTTGCGCACCCGGTCGTCGAGCCGCGTCAGGTCGTCCATCAGCCGGGCGACCTCGCCCTGGATGACATGGGCCTGCTCGCGCATGCGTTGGTCCTTCAGGAGCGCCTGCAGCACCTGGACGGAAAGCATGAGCAGCGAGGGCGAGACGATGACGATGCGCGCCCGGTGGGCCTTCTGCACGATGCCCTCGAAATTCTCGTGGATGCTGGCGAAG
>CAMLOC010000185.1 GCA_946481465.1 uncultured Shinella sp.
AGGTCTCGCGCGGCGAGACGGACCGCGACTTCTTCTATTCCCCGGCGCTTGCGCCGCGGCTCGTCGGCTTCACACAGGCGAGGACGCTCGTCGGCACCAAGGGCCAGAAGGACGGAATTTCCGTCGATCTTGTCGCCGATCCGCGCTGGCAGCGGCGCGACATCAAGACCGCCATGCTGCTCGGCCAGGTCATGGCCAAGCAGGCGGCGCGTGCCCGCGGTTTCGACGACGTCTGGCTGGTGGAGGACGGGCTGGTGACGGAGGGTGCCTCCTCGACCGCTCATCTCGTCACCGCCGACGGCCGTATCCTCACCCGGCCCGCCTCGCGGGCCACCCTGCCGGGCTGTACCCAGCGCGCCCTTGCGCGGCTCTGTGCCGCCGAGGGCCTCACCATCGAGGAGCGCGCCTTCACGCCGGAGGAGGCGCAGGATGCCGCGGAGGCCTTCCAGACCTCCGCCTCCAGCCTGGTCATGCCGGTCGTTCGCATCGGCGACCGGGTGATTGGCGACGGAAAGCCGGGACCGCGGACGCGGGCGTTGCAGGCGCTCTATCTGGAAGCGGCCGGCGTTTCGGTCTAGATTCTTGTTTTTACCGCATTATCCGACACCGAAGCGATTTCGCTTCGGCTGGAAATGCTCTAGATCGTTTCACGGGCGGAAGGGGCAGATATGAAGACGGCGCGTGAACTGGGGCTGATCCCGCAAGGGCGGCTGGAGCCGGGGCCGGGCAATGCCATTACCGATGTCGCCGGGGTCGCCGTCGGCCATCGCGCGCTGCGCGGCGAGGGCCTCTTCACCGGCGTGACGGCCATCGTGCCGCATCCGGGCGATCTCTTCCGCATCAAGCCGCGCGCGGCGGTGGAAGTGGTCAACGGCTTCGGCAAGTCGGCGGGGCTGATGCAGGTGGCCGAACTCGGCACGATCGAGACGCCGATCCTCCTCACCAACACGTTCGGCGTGGCGGCTTGCACCGAGGCGCTGATCCGCCGCGCCATCGCGGCCAATCCGGCGATCGGCCGCAAGACCTCGACGGTCAACGCGCTGGTCTGCGAATGCAACGACGGCAGCATCAACGATATCCAGGCGCTCGGCGTGACGCCCGCGGACGCCGGGGCGGCCCTCGATGCGGCGCGGCCGGGGCCGGTGGAGCAGGGCGCGGTCGGCGCCGGCTCCGGCATGACCGCCTTCGGCTTCAAGGCCGGTATCGGCACGGCCTCGCGGCTGATGCGCATCGGCACGCACGATTACACGCTCGGCACGCTGGTGCTCGCCAATTTCGGCGCGGCCGGCGATCTCGTCCTGCCGGACGGCCGCCGACCCGATCCGCGGGTGCCGGCAAGCCCCGAGCGCGGCTCGGTCATCGTCGTCATGGCGACCGACCTGCCGCTGGGGGACCGGCAGTTGCAGCGCGTCGCCCGGCGCGGCGCGGCGGGGCTTGCAAGGCTCGGCGCCTTCTGGGGCCATGGCAGCGGCGACGTCGTCCTCTGCTTCACCACGGCCGATCCGGTGGAGCACGATCCGGCGGCGCCCGTCGCCACGCAGCAAAGGCTGTCCGACAACCATATCGACATTGCCTTCCGCGCCGCCGCGGAGACCACGCAGGAGGCCGTGCTGAACGCGCTCTGCATGGCTCCCGCCACGCCGGCGCGGAGCGGCCGCCTCTATCCCGCCCTCGCGGACTGGCTGAAGGAGAACCCTGCCCCATGAAAGTCTTCATCTCCGCCGATATCGAAGGCACGGCCGGCATCGCCCACTGGAACGAGGCCGACCGCACCCATCCGGACTGGGCCGAGTTCCGCGCGCTGATGACGGGCGAAGTGGTGGCCGCCTGCGAGGGCGCGCGCGCGGCCGGCGCCACGGAAGTGGTGATCAAGGACGCCCATGACAGCGGCCGCAACCTCCTCCTCGACCGCCTGCCCGACTATGTGCGCATCGTGCGCGGCTGGTCCGGCCATCCGGACGAGATGATGTTCGGCATCGACGCGGGCTTCGCCGCGGCGATCTATACGGGCTACCATTCGAAGGCCGGCGCGGAGGGCAATCCGCTCGCCCACACTTCCAACCTGCGCATCTCGCGGCTCTTGCTGAACGGCGAGGTGGCGTCCGAGTTCACCTTCAACGCGCTTTGCGCGGCGGGCTACGGCGTGCCCTCGGTCTTCCTGGCCGGCGACGCCGGCATCTGCGCGGAGGCGCGGGCCATGGTGCCGGGCCTTGCGACGGTGGAGACGCTGGACGGAAGGGGCCGCGCCGCGACGTCCATCTCGCCCGCCTGGTCGCGCCGCCTCATCCGCGAGGGCGTGGCGGCGGCGCTCTCGGGCGATTTCGCGCAGGCGCTGCCCGCGACGGCGGATCGCTACGAAGTGGTGATCGAATTCTCTACGCCGACCGAGGCCTACCGCGCCGCGTGGTATCCCGGCGCCAGGGCGCATGGCCCCCGCGCGGTTGCCTTCGAGCACAGGGATTTCTCCGAGATCCTCAGGGCGCTGCTCTTCCTGAAGGTCTGATCTCAGGCGGGCGTCCGTTCGAGGAGTTGGCGCGTCCGGCGCCAGAATTCCTCGACCTTGCCGGTGCGGCTCGCCGCATGGCGGTAGAGGCGGACGTCGAGGTCGAGATTCCAGCCCTCGTCCGCCGAGGCCGGCACGAGGCGGCCCGCTTCCACCTCCTCGCGCGCAAGGCTCTCCGGCAGCCAGCAGATCCCCGCGCCCGTTACCGCCATGTTCATCAGCCCGGCGCTGATGGTGTTCTCATGCGTCGTGCGGCGGCGGAAGGGCGGGCGGCGCAGCATGAGGCGCGACAGGGCGACGCCGAAGAACGAGTTGAAGCCGTAGCTGAGATAGGGAACGGCAAGCCGCGGCTGCGCGACGGCCCGGTCGAGGAGGCCGCGCCCCGGCTGCAGCCGGCCCGCGATCTCGATCTCCTCCGACACCAGCGGAACCAGCCGGTCGCGCCCGACCGTCAGCGAGGCGAACTGCCCGCGGTCGAGATGGAACGGCACTTCCGGATGGGCATAGGTGAGGAAGAAATCCGCCTCGTCGCCGACGAGCGCGTCGAGATTGGCCTCGATGCCGCCGCGGTCGGGGATGAGCGAGGTGCTGAAGGCGCCGCCCGCGCCCTCCAGCGTCTTCAGCCAGCGCGGGAAGAAGGTGACCGTCAGCGTGTGCAGGGCGGCAAAGCGGATGAGGCCCGGCTCGTGCGACGGGCGCAGCGCTTCCCGCGCAGCATAGAAGGTGCGGATCGCCTCCTGTGCGACAGGCAGGAAATTGCGCCCGGCCGGCGTCAGCTCGGCCGGCATGGTGGCGCGGCTGATCAGCGTGGCGCCGAGCCAGCTTTCCAGTTGCTTGATCCGACGGCTGAAGGCCGGCTGGGTGACGTTACGCAAATCGGCGGCGCGCGAAAACGAGGATGTATCGGCCAGCGTCACGAAATCCTCCAGCCATTTCAGTTCCACAGCCGGTTCCTTTCGATCCTGTCCGCGCGTAGGGCGGATCATAAGTCATTCAATCGAAATAGATATGCCGATTTCGCATGGGGTCGTGCCAAAAGCGAATTGGCCAAGGCGGCCGCAACCTTTCACGTTGTGGGTGGAGGAAATGGCGCCGGTCTGCCGGTGCCGACAGGGGGAAGCGTGCATGGCATTCGCAATTGAAGCCGATCTCATTCTGACCAACGGCCGGATCTGGCGCGGACGTGAAGAGGGGATTTGCGAGGCCCTCGCCGTCTGGCAGGGCAAGGTCCTGGCGACCGGCAGCACGGCGGACGTGCTTGCGCTGAAGGGACCTGCAACGCAGGTCATCGACCTTGAAGGCCGCTTTGCGACGCCCGGCCTCATCGACAACCACCTGCATCTCATCGCGACAGGCATCGCCATGGGCTTCGTCGATGCGACGCCCGCAGCCGCGCCGACGCTTTCCGCGCTGATGAAGGGAATTTCCGAACGCGCCGCATCGACGCCGAAGGGCGGCTGGGTGCGCGCCCGCGGCTACGACCAGGTCAAGCTCGACACCGGCCGTCATCCGACGCGCGAGGATCTCGACCGCGCCGCGCCCGATCATCCGGTCTATCTGACGCGAGCCTGCGGCCACGTCTCCATCGCCAATTCCCGCGCGCTCGCGCTTGCCGGCATCGACGAGGCGACGCCGGTGCCGGACGGCGGGGTGATCGGCGTCACCGACGGCAAGCTCAACGGCCTTCTGGCGGAGAACGCCCAGAACCTCGTCAAGGCCGCCATGCCGCCGGCGACCACCGAGGAGCTGATCGACGGCATCGAGCGCGCCGGGCGGCATCTGCTTTCCTTCGGCATCACGAGCTGCATGGATGCGGCGGTCGGCCATGTCGCCGGCTTCTCCGAAATCCAGGCCTATGAGATGGCAAAACTTTCCGGCCGGCTGCCGGTGCGCGTCTGGTTGACGCTGCTCGGCGATCCGTGCGTGTCCATCGTCGAGGACGCCTGGCGCGCCGGGCTGCTCTCCGGCGCAGGCGACGACATGTTGCGCGTCGGCGGGGTGAAGGTCTTCTTCGACGGCTCGGCCGGCGGGCGCACGGCCTGGATGACGAAACCCTACGAGGGCGAACCCGACAATATCGGTGTGCAGATGCTGCCGGACGAGACGGTGGAAGCGGTCGTCAGGGATTGCCACGACCGGGGCTACCAGATGGTCTGCCACGCCATCGGCGACGGGGCGATCGAACAGCTCGTCACCGCCTACGAGAAGGCGCTCGCCGCCAATCCCGATCCCGACCGGCGCCACCGCGTCGAGCATTGCGGCTTTTCCACGCCAGAACAGCATGTGCGGATGCAGGCCGCCGGCATCCTGCCCGCGCCGCAGATGGCCTTCATCCACGATTTCGGCGACAGCTACATCTCCGTGCTCGGGGAGGCGCGCGGCAAGCCGTCCTATCCGATCGGCACCTGGGCGCGCCTCGGCCTGAAGCCGTCGACCGGCTCGGATTCGCCGGTCTGCTCGCCCGATCCCTTCCCGAACCTTCACGCGATGATCACGCGCCAGACCGGCAAGGGCACGGTGATGGACGCGTCCGAGCGGCTGAGCCCGGAGGAGGCGCTGCAGGCCTATACCGAATACGGCGCCTATTCCCAGAAGGCCGAGGGCGTGAAGGGGCGGCTCGTGCCCGGCCAATGGGCGGATATCGCGGTCTTCGACAACGATCTTCTCGCCGCCGAGCCGAAAACCATTCTCTCAGGCACGCGCTGCCTGCTGACCCTGCTTGCAGGTCGTGTCGTGCATGATGCGCGCTAACGGCCTGACGGACTGAATCGAAACGATGCCGAAACGGCACGAGAGGGAGAACGACATGCTCAAGACACTGACACTGGCCGCAATGCTCAGCCTCGGCGTGGCTGCCGGGGCGCTGGCCGCAGGCGAACGCCAGGGCGGGACGCTCGTCTTCACCGCACCCTACGGCTCGAGCTTCGCCACGCTCGACGTGCAGTCCAGCCCGAACACGCAGGAAGAGTTCATCACCCAGGCCATCCACCGCGCGCTCTACAGCTGGGATTCGATCCAGAACAAGCCGGTGCTGGAACTGGCCGATTCCGAGGATGTCTCCGAGGACGGCACGGTGCACACCTATCACCTGCGCAAGAATGCCGTCTTCCACAACGGCAAGCCGCTGACGGCCGACGACTTCATCTACAGCTACAAGCGCATCGCCAATCCGAAGAACGCCGTCCCGGGCGCCAGCTTCATCGCCAACATCAAGGGTGCGGACGACTATATCGCCGGAAAGGCGGAGGAGATCTCCGGCCTGAAGAAGGTCGACGACAACACGCTGGAGATCACTTACACCGGCCCGATCAATCCCGGCTTCCCGCTGATGCAGAACACCACGGTCATCTACCCGTCGAATGTCGAGGACGAAACGAGCTTTGCGAAGAACCCCGTCGGTCTCGGCGCCTTCGTCTTCAAGGAGCATGTGCCGGGTTCGCAGGTCGTCGTCGAGAAGTTCGACAAGTACTACGAGGAAGGCAAGCCCTATCTCGACCGCATCAATATCGTGCTGATGGCCGAGGACGCCGCGCGCGACGTCGCCTTCCGCAACAAGGAGATCGACGTCTCCATCCTCGGCCCGACGCAGTACCAGGCCTATCAGGGCGAGGACGCGCTGAAGGGGCAGTTGCTGGAGGTCGCCGAGGTCTATACCCGCAATATCGGCTTCAACCCGGCCTTCGAGCCCTTCAAGGACAAGCGGGTGCGCCAGGCGATCAACCACGCCATCAATGCGCCGCTGATCATCGAGCGCCTCGTCAAGAACAAGGCCTATCCGGCCTCCGGCTGGCTGCCGATCTCCTCGCCGGCCTTCGACAAGGACAAGCCGGCCTATGCCTTCGATCCGGAAAAGGCCAAGGCCCTGCTGGCGGAAGCCGGCTATGCTGACGGCTTCGAATTCGAGGTGACGGCGAGCCCGAACGAAAGCTGGGGCGTGCCGATCGTCGAGGCCATCCTGCCGATGCTGAAGAAGGTCGGCATCACCGTGAAGCCGAAGCCGGTCGAAAGCTCGGCGCTTGGCGAGGCCGTGACGACCAACAACTTCCAGGCCTTCATCTGGTCGAACCTGTCCGGCCCCGACCCGCTGAACGCGCTGCGCTGCTTCCATTCCAAGACGGCGCAATCGGCCTGCAACTACACAAGCTACGCGAGCGCCGAATTCGACAAGCTCTATGACGCGGCTCAGCAGGAGCGCGATCCGGCCAAGCAGAACGACCTCCTGCGCCAGGCCAACAACATCGTGCAGGACGACGCGCCGGTCTGGTTCTTCAACTACAACAAGGCGGTCATGGCCTACCAGCCGTGGATCCACGGCCTCGTTCCGAACGCGACGGAACTGGCGGTCCAGCCCTATGACGAGATCTGGATCGACGACACCGCGCCGGATTCGCGCAAGTAAAGCCTTGAGGGGTTCGGGGGCGGCGCCGACGTCGCCCCCGCATCGATTGTCACGCCCGCAAGGGCGGCCAAAACGGAACCGCTCATGCTTCGTTTCACCCTGCGCCGCATCTTCCAGATCATTCCG
>CAMLOC010000186.1 GCA_946481465.1 uncultured Shinella sp.
GGATAGAACGCTGCCCCACACCGACCTCCCCCCTTGAGGGGGAGATGCCCGGCAGGGCAGAGAGGGGTGAGCCGCACCCGCATTGGCGAACCGTTTCCACCCTCAATCCCCCTCATCCTCATAGCCCACGAGATGCAGCGGCCGGGCCGGGATGCCGGCTAGCTCGCACCAGCGCACCAGCGCCTCCTCGCGGCCATGCGTCACCCAGACCTCGCGCGGCGCAAGCTCGCGGATCGTCTCGGTCAGTTCCGGCCAATCGCAATGGTCGGAGATGACCAGCGGCAGCTCGACGCCGCCCTGTTTCGCCCGCTGGCGCACCATCATCCAGCCGGAGGCGAAGGCGACGAGCGGCTCGTTGAAGCGGCGCGCCCAGCGGTCGGCGAAGGCCGAGGGCGGGCCGACGACGACGGCGCCGCGGAAATCGGCCGGCCGGCTCCCCTCGGTCGTCGCGGGCCGCAGGTCGCCGAGCGCGACGCCGCGGCTGACATAATAGTCGCACAGGCGGGCGAGCGAGCCGTGGATATAGACCGGCGCGTCATAGCCGCAATCGCGCAGGAGGCGGATGACGCGCTGCGCCTTGCCGAGCGAATAGGCGCCGAGGAGGTGGCTGCGCTCGGGGAACTGGCGGAGCGAGGCGAGCAGCTTGCCCATCTCGCCCTTCGGCTCGGGGTGGTGGAAGACCGGCAGGCCGAAGGTCGCCTCGGTGATGAAGACGTCGCAGGGCACCGGTTCGTAGGGGGTCACGGTCGGGTCGGCGCCGCGCTTGTAGTCGCCGGAGGCGACGATGGTGAGGCCCGCCTTCTCCACCGCGATCTGCGCCGAGCCGAGCACATGGCCGGCGGGATGGAAGGAGACGGTGACGCCGGAAAGGTCGATCCGCTCGCCGAAGGCGGCGGCCTGCCGCGTGCCGCAGAAATCCGCGCCGTAGCGGATCTCCATGATGTCGAGCGTCTCGCGCGTCGCCAGCACGGCACCGTGGCCGGCGCGGGCATGGTCGGAATGGCCGTGGGTGATCAGCGCCCTTGCCACGGGGCGGACGGGATCGATGTAGAAATCGCCGGCGGGGCAATAGAGACCGGCGGGCGCCGGATGGAGGAGCTGGTCTGGCTTCATGCGGGGGAAGATAGAGGGTTTTGCGCGCGGTGCCAGTGGCAGCCGTCGGCGGCGTGCCGTGCGGATGGATCCTCGGGTCGAGCCCGAGGATGACGCAAGAAGGGGAGTGAAGGCGAACCGACGCGACGGCTCCCCTGCCGCACCGGTCAATGCGCTTGGAAGCCCCTCCTCCCCACCGTCATCCTCGGGCTCGACCCGAGGATCCATCCGCACGGCACGCTTCAAACGGGGGACTGCCGCGCCGGGCGTCCGCTCACGCGATCGCCAGCATGCCGGCGCGCAAGGTGGCCATGTCGACCGCCGAGAGCTGGCGGTCGACCTTCTCGTGCGTCTCCTTCCAGACGGGGAAGGCCTCCGTCAGGAGGCGGCGGCCCTCGCCCGTCAGGCGCAGGAGCCGGCCGCGCCGGTCGCGCGGGTCGGCCTCTACGGCAACGAGGCCACGGCGCTCCAGCGGCTTCAAAGCGGCGGTCAGCGTCGTGCGGTCCATGGCGAGCACGGCGGCGACCGGGCCCATCGGCGGCGGCTCCGGCCGGTTCAGCGCCATCAGCAGCGAGAACTGGCCGTTGGTGAGGCCGAGGGGGCGAAGCGCATCGTCGAAACGCCGCGCCAGCGCCCGCGCCGCGCGCTGCGCATGCAGGCACAGGCAGTGGTCGCGCACGAAAAGGGTCGTCTCGTAGGGAATCAGCACGTCATCGCTCATGCCTCTCACTGTTGATATCAACATAGTATTGTCAAGAGCGGGAAGGCCCGGGCGGCAGGGATTATTAGAGATTGGGAATGCAGAGGATCGCCTGGAGGGCGCGCGCATCGATGGGGCGGGAGAGGTAGTAGCCCTGGATCTCGTCGCAGCCGGCCTCGCGCAGGAAGTCGATCTGCTCGCGCGTCTCCACGCCCTCGGCGATCACCCGCAATTGCAGCGTATGGGCGAGCGAGATGATGGCGCGGGCGATGGCCGCGTCGTCGCCGTCGTCGGGCAGGTCCTGCACGAAGGAGCGGTCGATCTTGAGGCGGCCGACGGGAAAACGCTTCAGCGAGGAAAGGCTGGAATAGCCGGTGCCGAAATCGTCGATGGCAAGATGCACGCCGAGCGTTTCGAGGCGGTGCATGGTCTCCACCGCCTGCTGCACATCCTGCATGATCAGGCTTTCGGTGAGCTCCAGCTCGAGATAGCGCGCCTCCAGCCCGCTTTCGGCAAGGGCGGCGGCGACGCGCTCGACCCAGTCCTTCTCCTGGAACTGGCGGGCCGACACGTTGACGCTGACGACGATGGGCGGCAGGCCGCTTTCCTGCCAGGCCTTGTTCTGCCGGCAGGCGGCGCGCAGCGTCCAGTCGCCGATCGGGCCGATAAGCCCGGTCTCCTCGGCGAGCGGGATGAAATCGCCCGGGCCGATCAGCCCGCGCTCGGGATGGCGCCAGCGGATCAGCGCCTCGACGGCGAAGATGCGGCCGGTGACGAGGTCCATCTGCGGCTGGTATTGCAGGAAGAGCTCGCCCTGGGCGAGCGCGCGGCGCAGCTCCTCCTGGCGCTGCAGCTTCTCGTGCGCCCGGTTGGCAAGCTCGGCGGTGAAGACCTGCATGGCGTCGCGGCCGATCTCCTTGGCCCGGTACATGGCCGCATCGGCGCGGGCCATCAGCTCCGTCGCGTTGCGGCCGTGCTCGGGATAGGCGGCGACGCCCATGCTGCAGGTGATCTGGAACGAGCGGCCCTCGATGAGGACGGGCTCGGCCACCGCCTCGCGCACGGCGCGCAGCCGGTCCTCCACGCTCTCGCCCTTGCGCATCGCGCCGTTGATGAGCACGACGAACTCGTCGCCGCCGAGCCGCACGATGCTGTCGCTCGCCCGCACGCATTGCTGCATGCGCGCCGCGACGATCTTCAGCAACTCGTCGCCGGCATGATGGCCGAGGCTGTCGTTGACCAGCTTGAAATTGTCGAGGTCGAGGAAGGCGAGCGTCATCGAGCCGCCGCGCTCGTCCGCCGCCTCGATGGCCGAGGCGACGCGCTCGTCCAGCATGCTGCGGTTCGGCAGGCCCGTCAGCGTGTCGTGATGGGCCATGAACTGGATGCTGTCTTCCGCCTCCTTGCGCTCGATGGCGATGCCGGCGATATGCGTCGCCATGCCGACGAGCTTCATGCATTCGGGGCTGGGTTCGCCGGTCTTGCGCGAATAGAGCGCGAAGGAGCCGAGCACCTTGCCCTGGTAGGACTGGATGGGCGCGGACCAGCAGGCGCGGAAGCCGTAGGGCACGACGAAGGCCTTGAAATCTTCCCACAGCGGATCGGCCTGGATATCGGAGACGATGACGGGCTCGGCGCGCCACATCGCCGTGCCGCAGGAACCGACCTTCGGGCCGATCTCGAGACCGTCGATCAGCTTGCAATAGGCGGGATCGAGATTGGGCGCGGCGCCGCTGAGCATGCGCTTGCCGTCGGGCGCCAGCGTCAGGATGGAGCCGAGGACGTCCGGCACATGCGCCTCGATCAAAAGGATCAGCGAGGAGAAGACCTCGGGCAGCGGCGCGCCGAGCGCGATCATCTTGAGGAGATGCGCCTGGCCGACATGCAGGCTCTCGGAGCGCTTGCGCTCGGTAATGTCGCGCGCGATGCCGACGATGCCGATCACCTGGCCCTCGCGATCGTGCACCGGCAGTTTCGAGGTGAGCAGCCACTTGAGCCGCCCGGCGGAATCGCGGATCAGCTCCTCCATGTCCAGCATGGGCCGGCCGGTGCGGACGATCTCCTGCTCGGTCTCGAAGAAGCCGCGCGCGACATGTTCCGGATGGATATCGAAATCCGAGAGGCCTTCCAGGCTGTCCAGCCCCTCGCGGCGGTTGTCGTTGACGATCGCCCGGTTGGCGACGACGAAGCGGCTGTTCCTGTCCTTGAAATAGAGGTAGTCCGGCACCTCGTCGATCATGGCCTCGAGCCAGAAGGTGCGCTCGTCCTGCCCGGAGGCAAGCGGGAAGAGCCGCGCCGCCTCGCAGATGAGGCGCTGGCTGGCGGACATCAATCGCGCCGTCGGATCGGCCTCGTCATTGCCAAGGTGAGACAGTTTCGTCGACATGAATCCCTGCAAGCCCCAAAGGCAGGGAAGGACATTGCCGGCCGCCTCCCCTTTCGCAATGGCCGAAGCTACACCTGGAGTCGTTATCCAACCCTAAAGGAAACCGGAGAAATGCTGCCGATCCGGACCTTTCCGTCCTTTTCGGCAACCCTGGCGCGCAGAGGCCCGGACGTCCCGTTTCGGCACAGTTTCGCCTGGCACGGTTCCTGCTCCCCTGCCGGCAAGGAGCTTTCATGGTTAGCAGACGGTTGTTTCTCTCAAGCCTTGGCCTCGGCGCGGCGGCCGCCGCCGTCCCGGCGCTCGCCCGCGCGCAGCGGCTTCCGGTCATCGACGTCGATCTTCGCGGCAGCATCGACGCCTCGGCGCACGGCGTGCGCCCCGGCGCGGACGACCGCAAGAGCAAGGCCTTCGAAAAGCTGGTGAAGCAGGCGGCGGCGAAGAACACGCCTGTCTTCCTGCCGCCGGGCGACTATGTCGTCTCCAATGTCACGCTGCCCGACGGGGCGCGCATCACCGGCGTGCCGGGCGCCACCCGCATCGTCTACAGCGGCGGCGGCCATCTCTTCGCCGCCGACGGCGCGGGGCGGATCGAGCTTGCCGGTCTCGTCATCGACGGGGCGAACCGCTGGCTCGGCGACACGGTCGACGGCCTCGTGCATTTCAGCAATGTCGCCGAGGTGACGATCGAGAACTGCGAGATCCAGGGCTCCTCCAAGTCGGCCGTCAGCCTGCAGCGCTGCGGCGGGCGCATCGAGCGCAACCGGCTTTCGGGCGCGGCGGAATACGCGCTCTACGCCGTCGAGAGCCGCGACCTCTCGGTCACCGGCAACCGCGTCTTCGACTGCGGCAACGGCGGCATCCTCATCCACCGCTGGGAGAAGGGCCGCGACGGCACGATCGTCTCAGGCAACCGCATTGCCCGCATCTCGGCCACCCACGGCGGCACCGGCCAGTACGGCAACGGCATCAACGTCTTTCGCGCCGACGCCGTGATGATAAGCGACAACCACGTTTCCGGCTGCGCCTTCTCCGCCATCCGGGCCAATGCCGGCTCGAACGTGCAGATCTCGGGCAATACCTGCCTCGATAGCGGCGAGACGGCGATCTACTCCGAATTCGGCTTCGAGGGCGCGCTCGTCACCGGCAACCTCGTCGACGGCGCGGCCAACGGCATCGTCATCGTCAATTTCAACGAGGGCGGGCGGCTTGCGACCGTCACCGGCAACCTCGTGCGCAACCTCAGGCTCGAAGGCCCCTATATCCACGACGGCGCCGGCTTCGGCTTCGGCATCGCGGTGGAGGCCGACACGGTCGTCTCGGGCAATACGGTGGAGAACGCCGCAAGATGGGGCCTGATGCTCGGCTGGGGACCCTATATGCGCGGCCTCGTCGTCAGCGGCAACCTGGTGCGCCGCAGCCCGGTCGGCTGCGCCGTGACCGTGGTGGAGGAGGCGGGCTCGGCGCTGATCTCCGGCAACCTCTTCGAGGAGACCCCGGACGGCGCCATCGCCGGCTACCGCTGGAACGAGCGCGCCACCGGGGACCTTGCGACCGACGGCTCGCGCTTCGCGCACCTGACGATCGAGCGGAACCGGACGGGCTGAGCCCGTCCCGCAACGCGTCTCTCCTTCTGCCCGAACGGAGAGGCGCCATGGTGGATGAGGGGGCAGCACGGCCACCGCTCCCTCATCCGCTTCCCGTCAGCCGCCATGGCCGCCATGGTCGGCGGCAGCACCGCCGCCGTGCCCGGCGGCACCCGGCTTTGCGGCGCCGATCTTGAAATCCACGTCAACCGCGCCGGCCTTCTCGAAGGTCAGCGTCGCCTTGAAGGTCTCTCCCTCCTTGAAGGGGTGCTTGATGCGCATGAACATGACGTGCAGGCCGCCCGACTTCAGCTCGACCGTCGCGCCGGCCGGGATCTCGATGCCGTCCGGCAGCTGGCGCATCTTCATCACGTCGTTCTCGATGGCCATCTCGTGCAGCTGCACGTCGTCGGACACGTCGGGCGCGGTGATGGCAAGGAGGCGGTCGGCCTCGCTGCCCTTGTTGGTGATGGTCATGAAGCCGCCGCCGACGGGCTGGCCGGGCAGCGTCGCCTTGGAGGCCGGGTGACCGATCTCCAGGTTGCCGAGGGTGAAATCGTGCGCGAACGCAGCCGAGGCCGAGAGCGCCAGCGCGACGAAGGAGGCGAGAATGCGTTTCATGGAAACAGTCCTTTCTGGCTTATGGTTCAGGAAAACAGGCGCCGCAGCGGCGGCACGAAGCGGATGACGACCTGATCGAGGAGGATCATGGCGAGGATGGTGAGGCCCGTCAGCGGGAAGAGCACGCCGAAGACGGCGGCGATCGCCCACAGGCCGAGATAGACGCGCGCCGCGCGCGGGCCGGGCGGCACGCCGATGCGGCCCTTCGGCCGGCGCTTCCACCACATGACGACGCCCGTAACGCTCATGGCGATGACGAGGAGGCAGGTGGCGAGCATGAGAAGCTGGTTGAACAGACCCCATTCCCGGCCCTTGTGCACGTTGATGCCCCATTCGATCAGCTTGCCCGTCGCCGGATAATCGGCATAGGCGGCGTCAACGAGGCGCTCGCCGGTATACTGGTCGATATGCAGCGTGCGCTCATATTGCAGGTCGGCCGGGTAGATCGCCGCGGTGTAGACGCCCGTCTCGCCGGCCGGCGGCGCGAGGTCGTAGCCGGGCAGCATGCCGGCAGCATCGGCGATCGTCACGGCATTGTCGAGGCCGATGGGCGGCAGCGCCACCTGCCCTTCCCCCGGCGGCGTCGAGCCCGGCACCGGCGCGTTTTCCATCAGCCAGGCGGTTTTCGGCAGCAC
>CAMLOC010000187.1 GCA_946481465.1 uncultured Shinella sp.
GGTATTGAGCAGCGTCAGGCGACGGCCTTCGGCATCGTGCTCGGTGGCGACGATGCACTCGACCTCGCTGGTCAGCGTGCCGACCGTCTTGATGAACTCGGCCTTGTCGTCGCCGAACTGGGTCTTCGTCACCTCGCCTTCCGCGCGCTTCGGCTCGGCGGTGGCGGACCACCAGTCGTTCGTCGCGGTATCGCGCAGGAAGAGGAAGGAGCCCCAGCGGTCCTCGGTCGGATCGGGCTTCCAGCGGGTGACGGACTGGCCGTTCCAGCGCGAATAGCCCGCGCCCGTCGCCGTCAGCATCACGGCATAGTGGCCGTTCGACAGGAAGACGGTCTCGCGCTCCTTCAGGAAGGGCTCCTTGATGATGCGGATTTCCGGGCGCAGCAGATCGGCCTGCGTGCTGCCGACGGTCTCCGGCTCGCGCTTGGCATTGATGACCGGAATGTCGCGCGGGGCTTTTTCCTGCAAGAGCAGCTCGGCCGCCTCGATGACGGGATCGGCGTGGAAGCGCTCGCGCAGCGCGCCGTTGAAGACGACGTTGGCGACGGCGGCGATCGACATGCCGTGATGGTGCGCCATGTAGTTCTTCACGACGGCGCAGGTCTTGCCCTCCGGCACGCGGGTCGGGGTGAAGTCGACGGCGTCGTGGAACCCGTAGGCGCCGAGCGCACCGAGCTTGCGCAGGCGCTCGAGATTGTCGAGCGAGGCTTTCGGGGCGTACTGCGTCGCCAAAAGCGAGGCATAGGGCGCGATGACGGCGTTCTGGCCGAGGCCGCGCTTCAGGCCGAGCGTCGGCACGCCGAAATTGGTGTACTGGTAGGTCAGTTCGTGGTCGCGGGCGTTGAAGGCCGCTTCCGAAATGCCCCAGGGCGTGCCGAGGCGGCGGCCGTGGTTCATCTGCTCCACGACGACGAGATTGTTCGTCTGGTTGAGGATGCCGCCCTGGCGCTCCTGCATGACGAGCGGCGGCATCAGATATTCGAACATCGAGCCGGACCAGGAGACCAGCGCCCCGCGCGAGCCGACCGGCACGACCGGACGGCCGAGCTTGTACCAGTGCTCGGTCGGAAGGTCGCCCTTGGCGATGGCGAAGAGGCTGGTGAGGCGCGCCTCGGAGGCGAGCAGGTCGTAGCAGGCCTCGTCGAGTTCGTTGGTCTCGACGCGGTAGCCGATTGACAAGAGGCGGCGTTCCGGGCGGAAGAGGAAGCCGAAATCCATCGAGAAGGCGATGTCGCGCGCGCGGTCGCGCAGCACGACCAGGCGGTCGCGCAGCCCCTCGATGCTGCCGAGGTCGAACACGCTGTCGGCGATATGCGCCTCGCAGGTGGCGACCAGCGCGCCCGCCCATTTGGCAAGCTCGCCGCTCTCGGCCGACTTGATCTCGTGGTCGAAGTTGACGATCAGCTTGTTGACGTCGCGCGCCAGCACCGAGAGGTTGATGACGCGGATGGAGGCGAATTCGTGCTCGCGCTTGACGGCGGCCAGCGCGTTCTTGAAGCCGGTGATGCGCTCCTCGATGAGGCGGCGCAGCGGGCGCACGGTCTTGCGGTCGTCCGGCAGGTCCTTCAGCGTCTCCGACAGGATCGAGGCGACGTCGCCGATGCCGTCGAGGCTGCCCTGCAGATGCGCCGAGGGGGCCTCCGCCCATTCGCGGCACATGGAGGAGACGGCGATGAGATGGCCGGCGAGATTGCCGCTGTCGACCGCCGAGACATAACGCGGCCCCAGCGTTTCCAGCGTGTTGGTGCGATACCAGTTATAGAGGTGGCCGCGATATTTCGGCATGCCGTCGATCGTGGCGATCGTCTGTTCGAGCCGGCGCACCGTCTCCTCGAACGAGATCCAGCCGAAATCGCGGGCCGAGATGACCGAGAGGAGATAGACGCCGATATTGGTCGGCGAGGTGCGTTCGGCGAGCACCGGCTGCGGCGTCTCCTGGAAATTGTCCGGCGGCAGGAAATGCTGCTCGGCGGTGACGAAGGTCTCGAAATAGCGCCAGGTGCGCCGCGCGATCTTGCGCAGTTCGCCCGCAACATAGTCGGAGACGACGAGCTGGTCCTCGGTCTCGGCGGTCCGGCTGACATACCAGGCGATCATCGGCGACAGCGCCCAGACGAGGGCGAAGGGGATGCCGATATAGGGAAGGCCGGTATCCGAGATCATGGCGAGCGCCACGGAAAGGACGGCAAGCGCCGGCGCCTGCCACATCGACTTGTAGTGGGCGACGATGCCGCCGCGCGCCGCGCTGTCGGCCTGCGCGGCGGTGCGCCATTCCAGCATCAGCTTGCGGCTGATGATGGTGCGGTAGAGCGAGCGCACGATGGCGTCGGCCATCAGCGCCGCCGAATGGGCGATGAAGACGATGCGCAGCGCCACCTGCGCGTTCGCCGCGCGGATATCGGAGATCACGCGATGGACATGGGCGCGCGCGACGATATCGTTGCGGCGGGGCATGACGCCGGAGATCAGCGAGAGCGTCGGGGCGACGAAGAGCAGGAAGATCAGCACGAGCTGCCAGACCAGCGCCTGGCGCGGCTCCATGTAGTACCAGCCCATGACGGAGGCGACGAGCCAGCCGATCGGGATGAGGCTGCGGCGCAGGTTGTCGTACATCTTCCAGCGGCCGAGCATGGAAATGCCGCTCGACGGGCCGAAGATGTAGGGCAGCAACTGCCAGTCGCCGCGCGCCCAGCGATGCTGGCGCGAGGTCTCGGTGCCGTAGCGGGTCGGGAAGTCCTCGACCAGCTCGACATCCGTCACCAGCGCGCAATGCGCCAGCGAGCCTTCGAGCAGGTCGTGGCTGAGGACGGAATTCTCCTCGATGCGGCCCTTCACCGCCGCCTCGAAGGCGTCGACATGGTAGAGGCCCTTGCCGGTGAAGGTGCCTTCGCCGGCAAAATCCTGGTAGACGTCGGAGACGGTGAAGACATAGGGGTCGATGCCGCGGTCGGCGGAGAAGATGCGCTGGAAGGTCGAGGCTTCCTTGCCGGTCGTCAGCGAGGGGGTCACGCGCGGCTGCAGGATGCTGTAGCCGGCGGTGACCTCGCCCGTTTCAGCGTCGATGACCGGACGGTTGATCGGGTGGTGCAGCTTGCCGACGAGTTTCGTCACCGCATCGCGCATCAGGCGCGTGTCGGAATCGAGCGTCATGACGTATTTCACGTCCGCCGGCACGATGTTGGCGCCCGGCAGGAAGGTCGTGTCGCCGTCGCCGCGCAGCAGCAGGTTCAGTTCGTGCAGCTTGCCGCGCTTGCGCTCCCAGCCCATCCAGCAGCCTTCGGAGGGATTGTAGAGGCGGCGGCGGTGCAGGAGGTAGAAGCGCGTGCGGCCGTCATAGGCATAGCGCGCCGAAAGCGTCGCGATCTCGCGCTTGGCATAGTCGAGCACGTCGAGGTCGGCGGGCGATTCCTCCGCCTCGCTGTCGGCCCAGTCGCTGAGCAGCGAGAAATAGATCTCGCCGCGCGGATTGGCGAGGTAGTGGACTTCGAGATTGCGCACCAGCTCGTCGACATGGTCGCGCTTGGAGATCAGACAGGGCACGACGACGAGCGTGCGGGCATCCTCGGGAATGCCGTCCTTGAATTCGTAGCCGACGAGGCGCGAGGGCGTGACGAAGAAGGTGACGAGTGTGTTGAAGAGGCCCGTCGCGCCCTCGGAGGCCGGCAGCGCGAAGAGCACCAGCATGATCAGCCAGGCGCCGTCGGGAATGTCGATCTGGTCGAGGAAATAATAGACCGCGATCATCGCGAGCAGCGTCAGGATGATGTTCGGGCCGGCGATGGCGAACCAGCCGAGCTTGCGGCCGAAGCGAACGGCGCGCTGGACGATCGACGGGCGGTAGCCGATGCGCTTTTCCAGCAGCTTGCGCTTCTTGCCGACGAGGAAGGCGGCGACATTGGCCTCGTAGTCGAGGTCCTCGACATGCGCCGCGGCGTCTTCCGCCGTCATCGCCAGCGCCGTCTCGGTCACTTCCAGCTCGGTCTTGCCGGAGCGGCGGGCGAAGCGCTCGATCGTGTTGCGGTACTTGTTGCGCGAGCCGAAGTCGAGGTCGGAATAGTCGGAGCCCTGGCGCAGCGCCTCGTCGAGGCGGCTGACGCTCTCGAACCAGACGGGCCATTCGGTATCGTCCACCGCGCGCAGGCTCTTGATGAGCGAGCTCATCGTCACGTTGCCGGAGGAGAGGCGGTTGTTCTCCGCGACGATCAGCTCTTCCAGGTCGCTGCCGCGGCTTTCGATCTTGCGCTCCAGCCACTGGATCACCGGGCCGGAGGCCTGCAGGCCGTCACGCAGACGGTAGAGAAGCTGGATGACGAAGGTGTTGTCGGCAACGAAGCTTTCCAGCGTCTGGAGATGCGCGATGGACTTTTCCGGATCGTTGAGGCGGACCAGTTCGTCGGCCACCTCGTTGGCCTTGAAGCGCATCTTGCGCGAACGCTCGACGCGGCTGGAAATGCGGCGCAGGTTCTCCAGCAGCACGAAGCGGATGAAGGAGGGCAGGGCCCACAGCTCGCCGATCTTCAGCGCATCGATCTTCTGGAAGCCCTGCACGAAGGCCGTCAGGCCCTCGTGCGAGACGCCGCTGTGGGTATGGGCGACATAGAGCCAGGCGAGCGCGAGCGTGCGCGGCATCACCTGTCCCTCGATCTCGATGGTCGGAAGCTGGCGATAGAAGCGGCGCGGGAAGTCGCGGCGGACCTCCTGGATCGCTTCCTCGACGACATAGTAGTTGTCGAGCAGCCATTCGGCCGCCGGCGTGATCTGCGCACCCGCCTCGACGTCCTTGGCCGTCACGCGGTAGACGCGGAAGATCTCCTTCTCGTTCTCCTTGTGCCGGGCGCGGAATTCGAAGGGGTGGAACCCGGGCAGCGGCGCGCATTTGTCGCGCGCCAGCGCCTCGCCGCAATCGGCCAGCTCCTCCAGCGTCAGATAGGTGGCGCGGATCGAATCGTTATAGTCGATCTGCTTGGCGTCAGCATCGCGCGAGGAGGCTTGCGGCGTATTGTGAAGGGGCATGTTTCTGATTCTGGATCCGGCCATGTTGAACCATCCGGCGACGGCCATTGCGCCGAACGGTTTTTTGCGGGCAGGCTTCATCTCGGTGCCGCGATCAGCCATGCGACCAAACAGCGCCCGGACGGCGCGCTTGGGGTGGACATGGCTCAAGCGACACGCTGATCGGCATCCTGGCCGCGTGGTGCATGAAAACGGCATTTTTTAGCCGTAAGGACAGAGACTTGCAACATGTCAACATGACCGGATGGCGCAGCATCGACCCTCATCTGCGGTTTTGGTGAATCGCACGCCCCTCGCACAGGGCGAGCGGACGCAAGAAGCAGGAAAATGCCCAATGGGCGAAGCGGGAAAAAGTTCCCGGCCCCGTCCTCCGGCCGCGGTCCAGCCTGTGTCCAACCTGTCGCAGGGGGCTTTCGCGCCATTGACTTGTCGTCTTGCCCACGCCACTCTGGCGCCGTCAGGGTCTTCCGGGTCAAAGCGGCTCGGAGGCTAAGAGGGAAGCCGGTGCGATGCTCCGAAAGGAGCGCCAAGACCGGCGCTGCCCCCGCAACTGTGAACGGCGAGCTGCTGTCGCTCCATGCCACTGGTGGATTTTCACCGGGAAGGCGAGACAGACGCGATGACCCGCAAGCCAGGAGACCTGCCCTGACAGTCGTAAACGTCCATGGGCGGGGTGTCCCAGTGGTGCGCTTGCTGTCGCTTTTCGGCGACGTTCCAGCAGCGTGCGTCCGGTCATCCCCCAATTTTCCGATTGGGGAAGAAATGTTTGCCATCACCAATGACGGTCCTGCCGGCACCGGAAAGCCGGAATCCATCTTCATCTCCTGGCTGCTCTGGCAGCCGCGCGGTGCCGATCTCGCCAGCGAGGCGCTGAAGGAGGTGCAGAAGCTGGCGCGCTACGAAAAGGTCGATCCCGATATTGCCCGGCTGAAGGCGCTTTTCGCCTCGCTGGCAGGATCGGATCGGCAGATGCATTGATCGGAAACGCATAAAGACATGTTGACATAAAGATACCTTTATGTGATCTCCGGTGCAGGATTTCTGCACCGGAGGGCTTTGCCATGGCCAAATCGCACCTCGACACCCTGTTCGGGCCCGAAGACCCGCCGCGCGACGGAGGCGAGATCCGCGCCGCCCTGCAGGCCGCCGCGCGCGAGCGCATCCTGGTGCTCGACGGCGCCATGGGCACGGAGATCCAGACGCTGAAGCTGGCCGAGGACGATTTCCGGGGGGCACGCTTCGGCGACTGCGCCTGCCACCAGCAGGGCAACAACGACCTCCTGACGCTGACCCAGCCGGGCGCGATCGAGGACATCCATTATCGCTACGCGCTGGCGGGCGCGGACATCCTCGAGACCAACACCTTCTCCTCCACCACCATCGCCCAGGCCGACTACGGCATGGAGGACATGGTCTACGAACTCAACCGCGACGGCGCGCGCCTTGCCCGCCGCGCCGGCCTCAGGGCACAGGAGAAGGACGGCCGCCGCCGCTTCGTCGCCGGCGCGCTCGGGCCGACCAACCGCACCGCCTCGATCTCGCCCGACGTCAACAATCCCGGCTACCGTGCCGTCACCTTCGACGATCTCAGGGTCGCCTATGCCGAGCAGGTGCGCGGCCTCATCGACGGCGGCGCCGACATCATCCTGATCGAGACGATCTTCGACACGCTGAACGCCAAGGCGGCGATCTTCGCGACGCGCGAAGTCTTCGAGGAAAAGGGCATCGAGCTGCCCGTCATGATCTCCGGCACGATCACCGACCTTTCCGGCCGCACGCTGTCCGGCCAGACGCCGGAGGCCTTCTGGAATTCGGTGCGCCATGCCGATCCCTTCTCCATCGGCCTCAACTGCGCGCTCGGGGCCAATGCCATGCGCGCCCATCTGGCGGAAATCTCATCCGTCGCGCAAACCTTCGTCTGCGCCTATCCCAACGCCGGCCTGCCCAACGCCTTCGGCCAGTACGACGAGACGCCGGAGGAAATGGCCGCCCAGATCGAGGGT
>CAMLOC010000188.1 GCA_946481465.1 uncultured Shinella sp.
CGCGCACCGGCTCTCCACCATCGTGCGGGCGGACAAGATTATCGTGATGCAGGCTGGAACGGTCGCCGAAGAAGGCACGCACGAGGCGCTTGCGAGCCGCAAGAACGGCCTCTACGCTCGCCTCAACAGCCTCCAGGCGCCTGCCGGCAGCACGGGGAAATAGGCGCTCCAACGCGGGCGACCTTGCAGGGAAGACAGGAATGGGAGCGCGCCGGCGCTCCGCGGAAGGGACGGAAGATGAGCGGCAATGCAATGAAGCTGGTCGTCGTGGGCGCGGCGGGCCGCATGGGCCAGACGCTGATCCGCACGATCCACGCCATCGAGGGCGCACAGGTCTTCGCGGCGGTCGAGCGGGAGGGCTCGCCCTTCATCGGCCGTGATGCGGGGGAACTCGCCGGCCTCGGGCCGATCGGCGTTCCCGTCACCGACAAGCCGCTCGAAGCCTTCGTCGCGGCGGAGGGCGTTCTGGATTTCACGGCGCCCGCCGCGTCGATCGAATTTGCCGGCCTCGCCGCGCAGGCGCGCATCGTGCATGTCGTCGGCACCACCGGCTGCTCGCCGGCCGACGACGAGAAGATCAAGGCCGCCGCCCGCCATGCCCGCATCGTCAAGTCCGGCAATATGAGCCTCGGCGTCAACCTGCTCGGCGTGCTCACCGAGACCGCCGCCCGCGCGCTCGGTCCGAAGGACTGGGACATCGAGGTGCTGGAAATGCACCACAAGCACAAGGTCGACGCGCCCTCGGGCACTGCGCTGCTGCTGGGCGATGCCGCCGCCAGGGGCCGCGGCATCTCGCTTTCCGACCATTCGGTGCGCGTGCGCGACGGCCATACCGGCCCGCGCGCCGCCGGCACGATCGGTTTTGCCACGCTGCGCGGCGGCTCGGTCATCGGCGAGCATTCGGTGATGCTGGCCGGCGAGGGCGAGATCGTGACCCTGTCGCACAGCGCGACGGACCGCTCGATCTTCGCGCGCGGCGCCGTGCAGGCGGCGCTCTGGGCGCGCGACAAGAAACCCGGCCTCTATTCCATGCTCGACGTGCTCGGGCTCGACTGATCCATTCTTTCGTTTTCGCATCGTTCCGAACGCCGGTATCCACGTTTCGGAACGATGCCAACCATCAGGAGACAATCTATGAGCGGAACCCTCGTCCTCGTTCGCCACGGCCAGAGCGAATGGAACCTGAAAAACCTCTTCACCGGCTGGCGCGATCCGGACCTGACGGCGCTCGGCGTCGAGGAGGCCAAGACCGGTGGCAAGGCGATCGCCGAGACCGGCATCAAGTTCGATGTCGCCTTCACCTCCGACCTTTCGCGCGCCCAGAAGACGCTGTCGCTCATTCTCGACGAGATCGGCCAGCAGGGTCTGGAGACGATCCGCGACCAGGCGCTGAACGAGCGCGACTATGGCGACCTCTCGGGCCTCAACAAGGACGATGCCCGTGCCAAGTGGGGCGAGGAGCAGGTGCATATCTGGCGCCGTTCCTACGACGTGCCGCCGCCGGGCGGCGAGAGCCTGCGCGACACCGGCGCCCGCGTCTGGCCCTACTATCTGACGGAAATCCTGCCGCGCGTGCTGCGCGGCGAGAAGGTGCTCGTCGCCGCCCACGGCAATTCGCTGCGTTCGCTGGTGATGGTGCTCGACAAGCTTTCCAAGGAAGAGATCCTGAAGCTCAACCTCGCCACCGGCGTGCCGATGGTCTACGTGCTGAACGCGGATTCGACGGTGAAGTCGAAGGATGTGCTCGGGGACATGTCGGGCGCGCACTGAGCGCCCCTCATCCGCCTGCCGGCCCCTTCTCCCCGCGAGCGGGGAGAAGGGGATATGCCGCACCGGCTTGCTAAAACAACAGCGCGGCGTGGGGCACGTCCCCTCTCCCCGCCTGCGGGGTGAGGGTGAGGGGCAGCCCGCTCATCAGGCCTTGCCCGATTCCCACCCCAGCATCGCGCGCTTGCGCGTCAGGCCCCAGTGGTAGCCCGTCAGCGCCCCGCTCTTGCCGAGCGCCCGGTGGCAGGGCACGACGAAGGAGATGGGGTTGCGGCCGACGGCGGCGCCGACGGCGCGCGACGCGGTCGGCTGGCCGAGCTTTTCGGCGATCGACGAATAGGTGACCGCGCAGCCCATCGGAATGCGCAAGAGCGCCTCCCAGACGCGGACCTGGAAATCCGATCCGATCAGCACCACGCGCAGCGGCGCCTTCGGGTCCCAGCGCTTCGGGTCGAAGATGCGTTCCGCATAGGGGGCGGTCGCCTCTCGGTCTTCCACATAATGCGCGTTCGGCCAGCGCGAGGACATGTCTTCGAAGGCGTCCATGCCGTCCGTCTCGTCGGTGAAGGCAAGGCCGGCCAGGCCGCGGTCGGTGATCATGACGAGCGCCCCGCCGAAGGGGGAAGGGTGCAGGCCGTAGCGGATCGTCAGGCCCGCGCCGCGCGCCTTCCATTCGCCGGGCGACATCGCCTCGTGCGTGACGAAGAGGTCGTGCAGGCGGCCGGGGCCGGAAAGGCCCACCTCGAAGCTCGTCTCGAGCAGCGGCAATTCCTCCTGGCGCAGCAGGCGCTTGGCGTGGTCGAGCGTCACGGCCTGCAGGAAGGCCTTCGGCGAAAGGCCGGCCCAGCGGGTGAAGGTCTTCTGCAACTGCGTCGGCGACTGGTCGAGCCGGCCGGCGATTTCGTCCAGGCCCGGCTGCTCGCGGTAATCCTCGGTGATGAGCTCGATGACCCGGCGCACGGTCGTATAGTCGTCGCCCGCGGGCGTGATGTCGGTCTTCAGGGTTGCGGCAATGTTCATCGTTCTTCTCCTGTGCCGCCAGAAAAGCACGGCGCCGGCCTGCCCGCCACCCGATTCCTGCGGTCGGGCCATTCGAGTGAGGACTTGCGGCGCCTTGCGTCAGGGACCGGATGAGAACGACGGCTCAGTAGCCGCGCTTGACCCGCGCCAGCGCGCCGGAAAAGGCCGAAGCGAAACGCTCGCGGTCGTCGAGCGGCAGGAAGGTGCCGACATCCGTCTGGCGGCCGTTGCCGCGCACATGCATGGCGGTGATGCCGATCTTCGCCTTGCGCGAGACGAGGAAGCGCGCCCAGAACGGGTTGAAGACATGCTCGGTCTCGCGGCCGGACGGGCTGATCTTGCGGATCGAGATGTTGGTGCGCGAGAGCGACACCACCTCGCGGGCCTTTGCCGCCCGGTTGTTCAGCCAGAAGGCGCCGAACAGCACGAGGAAATCGAGGCCGAAGAACAGGACGACCGGCCAGGCGCCGGAGATCATGAAGACGGCCATGTGGGCGAAGCTGAGCGCGCCCGCGATGATGAAGAAGATGCGGTGGCCGTTCTGGCCGAGCGACCGGTAGGGGTGCAGTTCGGCGGAGAAGACCGGCAGGTCGTTCATCGTGATGTCGGCGTTGCCTTGCGTCATGGGGCATGACTATAAGCAAGTCGCGCAGGACTGTGTAGCGGTTTTGCGGCGACGACAGGCCCTTGCGGAAGCATCATGGAAAACGGAACGGTCAAGAAGAAAGCAGCGCCGCGGCGCAAGACGCCGGCGCGGCCGAAGAGCCTCTATTCGCAGGATACGCTGAAGGAGATCTTCCGCCGCTTCTCCGTCCAGCGGCCGGAGCCGAAGGGCGAGCTGGAGCACGTCAATCCCTTCACCCTCGTCGTCGCCGTGGCGCTTTCCGCCCAGGCGACGGATGCGGGCGTCAACAAGGCGACGCGCGCGCTCTTCAAGGTCGCCGATACGCCGGAGAAGATGCTCGCCCTCGGCGAGGAGAAGGTGCGCGACTATATCAAGACCATCGGGCTCTACCGCAACAAGGCGAAGAATGTCATCGCGCTCAGCCGGATGCTCGTGGAAAAATTCGGCAGCGAGGTGCCGCGCACGCGCGGGGAGCTGATCCTCTTGCCCGGCGTCGGCCGCAAGACGGCGAATGTGGTGCTGTCCATGGCTTTCGGTGAGGCGACGATGGCGGTCGACACGCATATCTTCCGCATCGCCAATCGCCTCCGCCTGGCACCGGGAAAAACGCCCGACGAGGTGGAGGACAAGCTGATGCGCCTCATCCCGGACGAATATCTCTACCACGCGCACCATTGGCTGATCCTGCACGGGCGGTACTGTTGCAAGGCGCGCCGGCCGGAATGCGAGCACTGCGTCATCGCCGATCTCTGTCTTTCGCCGGAAAAGACCTGCGATGTGCCGGCGCCGCTCGTGGAACTGCCGCCGCAGCTCTTCGGCCCTACGCCCTGACGAGCCCGTCCAGCAGGCCGGCGATCGCCGCCGCATAGGCCGCGCGGTCGGCGCCGGCCTCGATGGCGATCGCCGCGCGGTCGAAGGCGGCGGAGAGCAGGTCCGTCAGGGCCTGAAGCCTTGCGGGGGCGACATCCTCGCCGATCAGGGCGGAGAGCCCGGCCTTGAGCGTGCCCTCGGCATTGTCCCGGTCGATCGCGGCGGCATTCTCGAAGCCGAGCACGGCGGGGGCCTCGAGCAGCAGAAGGCGCGTGCGGCCGGGCGCCGCCATGGCGTCGAAATAGGCGGAGGCGCCGGCCAGCAGCGCCTCGCGCGGCGAGGCGGCGGGCCGCGAGGCCGTCTCGATATGGGTGGCGACGGCCTCCGCCTCGCGCTCCAGCGTTGCGCGGAACAGCGCCTTCTTGTCCTCGAAGTGGTGGTAGAGCGCGCCGCGCGTCACACCGGCCTCCGCCACGATGTCGGGCGTCGCCGTTTCCGCATAGCCCTTCTCAATGAAAAGCCGTCGCGCCGCCTCGATCAGGGCGAGACGCGTCGCTTCCGTGCGTTCCTTGTTGCTACGTGCCATTTTTCACCTTTACATACAAACAGAATGTATGTTAATTGATAGAAACATGCAGACTGTATGTTTAATCGGGCGGCAAATCCAGCAAAACCTGCGCGGTGGATCGCCCTCACGACAGAAAAGGAGAAGCCCGATGAAAACGACCAGCTATTATCCGGTGATCATGACCGATGATGTGGCGGGCACCGCAGCCTTCTACGAAAAGCACTTCCGCTTCGAAGCCCTCTTCACCAGCGACTGGTACATCCATCTCCAGTCCAGCGAGGACGAGAAGGTGACGCTCGCCGTGCTCGACGGCAGCCACGAGACGATCCCGGCCGTCGGCCGCGGCAAGGTCTCCGGCCTGCTCCTGAACTTCGAGGTGGAGGATGTCGACACGGTCTACGACGCGGTGCGCGCGGCCGGCCTGCCGATCCTGCTTGCAATCCGCGACGAGGATTTCGGCCAGCGCCATTTCATCACCGCCGATCCGAACGGCGTGCTGATCGACGTGATCAAGCCCATTCCGCCGAAGGGCGACTACGCGGCCATGTACGACGCGTCAGCCCTGCCGCAGTGAGAAGCCGGGATCCCTGCCGCTCAGCGCCTTGTGGAGATGCACCATGAGGCCGGCGGCAAAGAGCGGCGTCAGGAGATTGACGATCGGGATCGCCAGGAACGCGGCGATCACGAGGCCGGCGATCAGCACCGTCGAGGCGTGCTTGGCCCGAAACAGGCGCGCCTCGGCCGGCGGGCGGTGGCGCATCGCCGCGAATTCGAAGAACTCCCGGCCGAGCAGGTAGCCGTTCACCAGGAAGAAGGCGACAAGGTTGATGCCGGGAATGAACAGCAGGAGAAGCGCGAAAAGATTGCCGAGGACGACGATGCCGAGGAACTTTATCGAGCCGGCGATCGCCTGGCCGAGCGGCAGCGCCTGCCCGGGTGGTTGCGCGGGATAATCACGCTTCTCGATCACCTCGGCGACGTCGTCGAGGAAGAAGCCGGCGATGATCGCCGTTACCGGCGCAAGCAGGAGGGCAAGCCCGAGCGCGAGGCCGATGCTGGCGAGGATGCCGAAGACGAAGGTGAGCCAGCCCGCCCATTCCGGCAGGTCGGGCATCATCAGCCCTTGCAGGAAAGGCCAGGCGAAAGCGATGAAGGTTTCCCGAAGGCCGAACCACAGGACGACGAGCGCGAGCAGCGTGAGCCCGATGACCTTCCAGAACACGCCGCGCGTCTCCGGGGCAAAGAGATTGGCGAGCGAAAGGCGGGTGGCGGCAAGGATCATCGAAAACTCCTGTTCGCTCCCGCATGTAGGATGTGGAAAAGCGGCCGGCAAGGCAGGAGGTCGGAACCTTCCATTAAGCCGGCGTTAAACGACGGGTCCTAAACTTTTGCGCACCCGCACGAAAAGCCGGGCCGCCGAAGACAATCAGGGAACAGTCATGCGTAATGTCCGGATCAGCAGGCTTCTGCCTGCGCTCTTCGTCCTCATGGTCGTGCTGGGCGGCCTGCAAGGCGCCGTCGCCTTCCGCTCCCTCTCGGCGATGACCGGCCATATCGAGCGCATCGGCGCCGAGCGCATGCCCGAGATGAGCCGCATCCTGCAGCTCAGCCATGCCTTCTCCGAGCTCAACGCGACCTATTCGGAGCACCTGCTCTCGATGGATCCCGACGAGATCGGCCGCATCGAGGCGCGCATCAAGGAGCGTGCCGACGCCTTTGCCGGCATGGTCGACAGCTATGGCGCGGCCAACAGCGGCAATGCGGCCGCCGCCGCCGAGATCGACGGCATCAAGGCGACGCTGAAGACTTATCTCGATGATTCCGCCAAACTCATCCAGTTCTCCGCCATCGCCGCCAAGGGCCCGGCGCTGGAGGTCTACAAGGGGCCGATGCAGGCGAGCGCCGATGCGATAACCGCGTCGCTGAACGACCTCGTCGCCAGCACCCGGACGGTGACGGACGAGACGATCCTCTCGGCCCGCGCCGAGGAAGGCTCGGCCTTCGCGCTCACCTGGGCGTCGCTTGCCATTTCCATGGGCCTGGCGATCGCCGCGATCTTCCTCGTTAACCGCCGCGTCGTCAGGCCGCTCAACGGCCTTGCCGGCGCGATGAAGAAACTGGCAGCGGGCGACAGCGCCGGCGCCATCCCCCATGCCGACCGCAAGGACGAAATCGGCGAGATGGCCGGCACCGTTGCCGTCTTCCGCGACAATGCCGCCGAGCGC
>CAMLOC010000189.1 GCA_946481465.1 uncultured Shinella sp.
ATTCCGGCATCGTGGCGCTGAAGAAGGCGAACTTGAAGCTTCGGCGCGGCGCGGGCATCGTGCTCGTCGGCGAGAACGGCGCCGGCAAGTCGACGATGATGCGCATCATCGCCGGCGTGGAGCGGCCGACGCTCGGCGAGATCTGGATGGAGGGCAAGCGCATCCATCTCGACAGCCCCGCCGATGCGGTGCGCCACGGCATCGGCATCGTCTTCCAGGAACTGAACCTCTTCGGCAATCTCTCGGTCGCCGAGAACATTTTCGCGACGCGCGAGATCACCCGCGGCCTGCGCGGCATCGACCACAAGGCGCAGGTGGAGAAGGCCAACGAATTCCTGAACCGCCTCGAAGCCGGCATTTCCGCCGATACGCTGGCGGAAGACCTGCCGATCGGCCAGCAGCAGTTGGTCGAGATCGCCAGGGCCGTCTCGCTCGACACGCGCATCCTCATCATGGACGAACCGACCTCGGCGCTGAGCGCTGCGGAAGTCGACGTGCTCTTCCGCGTCATCGCCGACCTCAAGGCGCGCGGCGTCGCCATCGTCTACATCTCGCACCGGCTGGAAGAGCTGATGCGCATCGGCGACTACATCACCGTCCTGAAGGACGGCCAGATCACCGGCCATGCCATGGTCAAGGATATCGACACGCGCTGGATCGTCCGCTCGATGATCGGTTCCGACGCCAAGGACTTCGCCAAGCAGGTCGATCACGAGCCGGGCGCGGAAGTCTTCCGCACGGAAAACATCTGCCTGCCGCGCGCCCAGGGCGGCTATGCGGTCGATCATGTCTCGATCGGCGTGCGCAAGGGCGAAATCCTCGGCATCTACGGGCTGATGGGGGCGGGACGCTCCGAGCTCTTCGAATGCATCATGGGCCGGCACGAGCACTATACGGGGAAAATCTTCGTTGAGGGCGAGGAACTGAAGGGGCGCGACACGACCCGGCGCATCCGCGAGGGCCTGGCGTTGATCCCGGAGGACCGGCAGCGCGAGGGCCTCGTACAATCCATGTCGATCGCCGACAACCTCTCGATGGCCAGCCTCGGCCAGTTTTTGAAGGGCGGTTTCCATATCGACCTGAAGCTTGAGAAGAAGGCGATCCTGGAGGCGATCCGCAGCCTCTCGATCAAGGCGAAGAACCCGGAATTCGACGTCACCTCGATGTCCGGCGGCAACCAGCAGAAGGTGGTCATCGGCAAGGCGCTGATGACGGGTCCAAAGGTGCTTTTGATGGACGAGCCGAGCCGCGGCATCGACGTCGGGGCCAAGGCGGACGTTTTCCGCACCATGCGGCGGCTGGCGGGCGAGGGGCTCGCCATCCTCTTCTCCACCTCGGACCTCGAGGAGGTCATGGCGCTTTCCGACCGCATCGCCGTCATGAGCAATGGCCGGCTGGTGATGGTGGTGGACCGCAAGGACGCCACCGAGGACATGGTGATTTCGGCCTCCGCGGAGGGACATAAAACCAAAAGGATGCATGCGTGATGACGACAGCAACGCACACTGCCGCCGCCGGCAACCATCTCTCCACGGGCGCCGCCCTGCTCACGATCATGAAGCTGAGGACCTTCATTGCGCTCTTCGCGGTGATCATCTTCTTCTCGATCTTCGCGCCGAACTTCCTGTCGACCGCGAACATGATCCTGATGTCGAAGCACGCGACGCAGAACGCCTTCCTCGCCATCGGCATGACCTTCGTCATCATCACCGGCGGCATCGACCTTTCGGTCGGCTCGATCGTCGGCCTTTGCGGCATGATCGCCGGCGGCCTCATCATGTACGGCGTGGCGCTGCCACTCGGCTACACCGTCTATTTCAACATCGTCGAGGTCGCGATCATCGTCATGGCCGTCGGCATCCTGATCGGCGCGGTCAACGGCCTGCTCATCACCCGGCTCAACGTCGCGCCCTTCATTGCGACACTCGGCACGCTCTATGTGGCGCGCGGCATGGCGCTGCTCTATTCCGACGGCCAGACCCTGCCCAATCTGACGGGGCGCGAGGACCTCGGCAACCAGGGCTTTTCCTATCTCGGCTCCGGCTCGATCCTCGGCCTGCCGGTTTCCGTGTGGATCCTGATCGTCGTCGCATTGGGCGCTGCCTATTTCGCACGCTTCGTTCCCCTTGGCCGGCACATCTTCGCAGTCGGCGGCAATGAGCGCGCCTCGCGCATGTCCGGCATCCGTGTCAACCGCGTGAAGATGTTCGTCTACATGTTCTCCGGCTTCTGCGCGGCAATCGTCGGCCTCATCATCTCCTCCGAATTGATGGCCTCGCACCCCGCGACCGGCACCAATCTCGAACTCAACGCCATTGCGGCGGCCGTTCTTGGTGGTACATCCATGTCGGGCGGGCGCGGCACGATCGGCGGCACGATCATCGGCGCCTTCGTGATCGGCATTCTCTCGGACGGGTTGGTGATGATGGGGGTCAGTTCCTTCTGGCAGATGGTGATCAAGGGCCTCGTGATCATCGTGGCCGTGGTGGTGGACCAGGCGCAGCGCCGGCTCCAGCAGCGCGTCACCCTGATGCAGATGGCGAAGGCGGGCTGAGCATGGCGAAGACGAAGGGTGCATTGATCGGCTGCGGCTTCTTCGCCGTCAACCAGATGCATGGCTGGCAGGACCTCGCCGACGTCGAGATCGTGGCGATCTGCGACCGCGATGCGGAGCGGCTCGGTATCGTCGGCGACCAGTTCGGCGTGACGAGGCGCTACCAGTCGGCGGACGACATGTTTGCCGACGGCGGCTTCGACTTCGTCGATATCGCCACGACGGTCGGCAGCCACCGCGCGCTGGTCGAGCTTGCCGCAAGCCACAAGGTGCCGGCGATCTGCCAGAAGCCGTTCGCGCCGACGCTGGAGGATGCCAAGGCCATGGTCGCCGCCATGGCGGCGGCCGGCGTTCCGCTGATGATCCATGAGAACTTCCGCTGGCAGACGCCGATCCTCGCCGTCAGGGCCGTGCTCGACAGCGGGGCGATCGGCACGCCTTTCTGGGGCCGGGTCTCCTTCCGCTCCGGCTTCGACGTCTTCTCCGGCCAGCCCTATCTCGCCCGCGGCAAGCGCTTCATCATCGAGGACCTCGGCATCCATTCCCTCGATATCGCCCGCTTCCTCTTCGGCGATGCCGACCGCATGACCGCCCGCACGCGCCGCATCAACCCCGACATCGCCGGCGAGGACGTCGCGACCATGCTGCTCGACCACGAGGGCGGCATCACCTCGATCGTCGACGTCAGCTATGCGACGAAGCTGCCGGAAGAACCCTTCCCGGAAACCTTCGTCGAGATCGACGGCAGCAACGGCACGCTGCGGCTCGGCAAGGGCTACAGGCTGACGGTCCATGGACCGGGCGGCACGACGGAAAGCCTCGTTGCGCCGAACCTTCTGCCCTGGGCGTCGCGGCCCTGGCACAATATCCAGGAGAGCGTCGCGCTCATCCAGAAACACTGGAGCGAGCGACTGGCTGCGGGCCGGGAGCCGGACACGTCCGGCCGCGACAATCTCAAGACCTTCGCGCTGGTCGAAGCGGCCTATCTCAGCGCCGAGCGCGGTGAGGCGGTCGCCCTCAAGGACCTCCTCGGATGAGCGCGGACCTGCTCCGTCTTTACGGCACGAGCGAGCGCGAGCCGGAAAGCCGGACGCTTGCGGCCGGCGACGTGAGCGTGGAGCTTCAGGACGGCAATCTGCGCACCTTGCGGTTTCGCGGCCATGAGGTGCTGCGCGCCGTCGCTTTTCTCGTGCGGGACAAGGATTGGGGCACCTGCGCCGCCGTCATCGCCAATCTTTCGGTCGAGGAGACGGCCGCGGGCTTCTCCGTTCGCTACGATGCCCGCTTCAGCGCGCCCTCCGGCGCCCATCTCGACTGCGCCATCTCGATTGCCGGCAGTGCCCGAGGCGTGACCTTCTCCGCCGACTGCGTCAGCGATGCCGATTTCGAGACCGCCCGCGCCGGCTTCGTCGTGCTGCATCCGGTGGTCGGCGTCGCGGGCGCGCCGGTTGAGGTGTGCCATGGCGACGGCAGCGTCGAAAAGGCCTGCTGGCCCGACCAGATCGAGCCCTGGCAACCCTTCAAGGAGATCGCCGCCATCACCCATCGCGTCGCGCCCGGCATCACGGCGACGACGGATTTTTCCGGCGATGTGTTCGAGATGGAGGACCAGCGCAACTGGACCGACGGGTCCTACAAGACCTATGTGCGGCCGCTGGCGCTGCCCTGGCCCTATCGTGTGCCGAAGAACGAAGCCTTCAGCCAGGCGATCTCCGTCAGGATCGAGGCGGAGGCGGGCGCTGCGCCCGCCGCCGGCGCGGGCGATGCCGTTTCGCTGCGGCTGGTGCCGACGACGCACCGCTTTCCCGAGATCGGCGTCGGGCTTCGGCCGGAATGCCTTGCCGGGGAGCGCGCCGCGCTCGCCGTGCTGGAAACGATCGGCGCGCGGCACCTGATCGCCCACTACGATCCTCTCGCCGGCCACGGCATCGACGCGTTGCGGGGATATGCGGAGATCGCCGCGCGCTCCGGCCTCAAGGTGACACTGGAACTTGCCGTGCCGTGCCGCCGCCCGCTCGATGAGGAGATGGCCGGCATTGCCGGGCTTGTCGGCGAGGCAGGGCTGGTCCTCGATACGCTGTTCGTTTCTCCCGCCGTCGACCGGCAATCGACGCCGCCCGGCAGCGCCTGGCCGGAATGCCCGCCGCTCGAGGCGGTCTATGCCGCGGCGCGGGCGGCCTTTCCGGGCGTGCGCCTCGGCGGCGGCATGATGAGCTATTTCACCGAACTCAACCGCAAGCGCGTGCCGGGCGAAAAGCTCGACTATATCAGCCATTGCACCAACCCGATCGTACATGCGGCCGACGACCTTTCGGTCATGCAGACCTTCGAGGCGCTGCGCTTCGTGGTCGGCTCGGTGCGCGCGCTCTATGGCGACAAGCCTTACCGCATCGGCCCCTCGACGATCGCCATGCGGCAGAACCCCTATGGCAGTGCGACCAAGGACAATCCGGCCGGCAGCCGTATCCCCATGGCGAATGTCGACCCGCGCCACAACGGCGCTTTCGGCGCGGCCTGGACGCTGGCCTATGCCGCGACGGTGGCTGCGGCCGGGATCGAGGTGCTGACGCTGTCGACGCTGGCCGGGCCCTTCGGGCTCGTGGCGGGCGAGGGGGAAGCGGTTCCGAAGGGTGGGCTACGGCCACTCGCGCATGTGCTGGCGCGGCTCGGCAGCCTTGCGGGGGCGGCGGCGGTTGCCGTGGAGACGTCCCGACCGGATGCGGTGCTGGGCCTTGCGACGGCCGACCGGCTGCTTCTGGCGAACATCACGCCGCATGTGCAGGCGGTGGTCCTTCCCGCGCTGCCGCGCAAGGTATCGCTCATCGGCGGCGAGGATGCGGACCTGCCGGCGGCCGGGCGGATCGGCCTGCCGCCCTATGGCGTGGTCGAGATCCTGCTGTGAGCCTTATTTCCGCCCCTTGAGGGCGTAGAGCGCACGGGAGCGTTCGAGGTGCTTGATCATCGCCTTTTCGGCACGGTCGGCATCGCCCTTCTCGATGGCGCGGATGATTTCCTCGTGTTCGGCCAGCGTGAAATTCTCGCGGCCCGTCCAGATGAGCATTTCCGTATGATAGGACTTCAACCAGCCCAGCATGGCGCCGCTGACCGCCGCGAAGATCGGGTTGCCGGAAATCTGGGCGATCAACTGATGGAACGCCATGTCCGCGTCGATGAAGGCATCGGCATCGCCGAGGCTCTCCTTCTGCTTGTCGAGCAGGGCGCGCAGGTCGGCGATATGGGCGGGGGTCGCCTTGGTGGCCGCCTCGCGGATCATGCCGCGCTCGAAGAAGATGCGGGCGCTCTTCAGGTGCTCCAGCGTGTCCGAGGAGCCGGAGAGCATGAGCTTGGCCGGCAGGTCGACCTGGCGGATGATGGATTCGGCGGTGATGCGCAGCACCTTGGCGCGCTCGCCCTGCGAGATCTCGACCAGGCCCTTGCCGGCGAGCGCCTGCATCGCCTCGCGGATGGCCGGGCGGCCGACGCCGTAGCGCTCCATAAGCTCGCGCTCGGAGGGCATGTCGTCGCCGGCCTTCAATTCGCCGGTCTCGATCATGTGCTTCAGTCGGGCGAAGACTTCGTCGGAGAGTTTCTTGCGGACGATCGGTTCGGAAGCGACGTTCATGGGGCACCTGGTTTCGACAGGTTTGAATATGCATCAAGTTCGCCGGCCGCAACAGCTTTCGCGAATGCCGGCTTGCAATAACATAAATACTCATTATACCAGTTATTGCACTTTCACAAGCATATTGCGGCAGGAGCGGGAGGAGAAAACGTGATCCGTCTGACGTACCGGATAGAGACATCGGGCTCGCCCGAAGCGATGGCGACGAAGATCGCCAGCGACCAGTCGACCGGCACCTTCGTGGCCCTGCCGGGTGAGACGGAGGAGCTGAAGGCGCGCGTCGCGGCGCGTGTCGCCGCCGTCCGCCCGCTGCCGCCCGCCGATCGCGCCTCCTTTCCGGACGAGGCGGGGAGCGCGGCGCAGTTCAACCGCGCGGATGTGGATATCGATTTCCCGATGGATGCGGTCGGCACCGATCTTTCGGCGCTGATGACCATCGCGATCGGTGGCGTGTTCTCCATCAAGGGCCTGACGGGCATCCGCATCGTCGACATGCAGCTTCCGCCGGAATTCGCCGCGGCCCATCCCGGCCCGCAATTCGGCGTTCCCGGCAGTTTCGCGCTGACCGGCGTGAAGGACCGGCCGATCATCGGCACCATCGTCAAGCCGGCGCTCGGCCTGCGCCCGCACGAGACGGCCGAGATGGTCGGCGAACTGATCGAGGCCGGCGTCGATTTCATCAAGGACGATGAAAAGCTGATGAGCCCGGCCTACTCGCCGCTGAAGGACCGCGTGGCGACGATCATGCCGAAGATCCTCGACCATGAGCAGAAGACCGGCAAGAAGGTGATGTATGCCTTCGGCATCAGCCATGCCGATCCCGACGAAATGATGCGCA
>CAMLOC010000190.1 GCA_946481465.1 uncultured Shinella sp.
GGAAATAGGACGGGACCTTGCCACAAATCCCTTCGCCCCGCTTGCGGGGAGAAGGTGGCGGCAGCCGGATGAGGGGCGCCTCCCCGCGCTTGCCAAACCCCGCAAGCCAATGCTATCCCTTCCCTGTTCGCAACACGTAACAGAGGGCTGCGCGTGAAGACCGACTTCCTGCCGAACCGCACGCATGGTCCTGATCTTGCCCTGCAGATGCGTTTGCAGGGCTGATCGGAACGAACACCTCTTCTTCTGGTCCGCCTTACCGGCGGATGTGGCTTAGGCCGCATCCCATCCTTTCAGCCATTCCGCGTGACCGACGGCCGGTGCCGCGCCGCGGGGCTTTGAAGACCAGAGATCGTTCCATGTCGCTCATCAACATCCGCGCCCTCGGCGTCACCCTGTCCACCCCGCTTTTCGCCGATCTCAGCCTCTCCGTCGCCGCCGGCGACCGGATCGGCCTCGTCGCCGCCAACGGGCGGGGAAAATCCACCCTGCTCAAATGCATCACCGGCGAATTCGAGCCCACCGCCGGCGAGATCACCCGCGCGCGCGGCCTCACCATCGGGCATATGGAGCAGAACCTTCCCGCCGGCCTCGGGGCGCTGACCTTTCGCGAGGCCGTGCTAAGCGCCCTTTCCCCCGAACAGCAGGAGAGCGAAGGCTGGCGGGCCGATGTCACGCTGGAGGAGCTGGAAGTGCCCGAGGCGCTGCGCGAGCGCCCGCTTTCGAAGCTCAGCGGCGGCTGGCAGCGTATCGCGCTGATCGCCCGGGTGCGCGTCGGCGAGCCGGACGTGCTGCTCCTCGACGAGCCGACCAACCATCTCGACCTCTCCAAGATCGCCCGGCTGGAGGCCTGGCTCGCAAGCCTGCCGCGCGACATGCCGGTCGTCATCTCCAGCCACGACCGCGCCTTCCTCGATGCCGTGACCAACCGCACGCTGTTCCTCAGGCCCGAGCGCTCGCAGCTCTTCGCGCTTGCCTATTCGCGCGCCCGCGCGGCGCTGGACGAGGCGGACGCGGCCGAGGCGCGGCGCTTCGAGAAGGACATGAAGGCGGCCCAGCAACTGCGCCAGCAGGCCGCCAAGCTCAACAATATCGGCATCAATTCCGGCAGCGACCTCCTGGTGGTCAAGACCAAACAGCTGAAGGAACGGGCCGGGCGGATCGAGGACGCCGCGCGTGCCGCCCACCAGGAGCGCCCGGCCGGCGCCATCCGCCTTGCCAACCGCGGCACCCATGCCAAGGTGCTGGTGACGCTGGAGGACGCCGCGATCGAGACGCCCGACGGCGCGCTGCTCTTCCGCACCGGCCGGAAATTCATCTGCCAGGGCGACCGCATCGTGCTGCTCGGCCTCAACGGGGCCGGCAAGACGCGGCTCGTGCGGCGGCTGCACGCGGCGATCACGGCGGCGGGCGCCGACCACGGGGGCATCAAGGCAACGCCCTCGCTGGTGCTCGGCTACGGCGACCAGGCGCTGTCGGACCTTTCCGACGCCGAGACGCCGCACGGCACGATCATCCGCCGCTTCGATGTCGGCGACCAGCGGGCGCGCAGCCTGCTTGCCGGCGCCGGGCTTTCCATCGAGATGCAGGGGCGGCCGGTCGGGCAGCTTTCCGGCGGCCAGAAGGCGCGGCTCGGCATGCTGGCGCTGCGGCTGACCGACCCGAACGTCTACCTGCTCGACGAGCCGACCAACCATCTCGATATCGAGGGCCAGGAGGCGCTGGAGCGCGAACTGACGGCCAACGAGGCGAGCTGCCTCTTCGTCTCGCACGACCGCGCCTTCGTGCGGGCGGTGGCCAACCGCTTCTGGGTGATCGAAAAGCGGCGGCTCATCGAAGTGGACGGCCCCGAAGACTTCTTCGCCGAGGCGGCCTTGTCGGTGTGAGCCACCCGCTGCCTGCCGGCATCTGCCCCTGCCGATGGAAGGAAACCGTCGCCCCATCCCCTTCTCCCCCGCGGGGAGAAGGTGCCGGCAGGCGGATGAGGGGGCAGGCCGGCGGCGCAAACGATCCGTCGGAGCCCCCCCTCATCCGACCCTTCGGGCCACCTTCTCCCCGCGGGGGAGAAGGGGAAACAGCACCATCGAATTCCACATGCGATGTCCCGCTCTGCCCGGAAATGGCGCCCCTCAGCCAATGCGCGGGTCGGCGCGAAAATCCTCGCGGGAGAATCCGATGCGGCGTGGCGGGTGGTCGCACAGCGCCTGCACGCCGAGCGGCGAGAGCCGGATGCGCCAGGTCTGGCGCTCCAGCGGTTTCGGCGCGGCGAAGGCCGACGCGGTAAGGAGCGCCATGTTGGCGCCGCCGGCGGGATCGCGCACCGAGCGGTAGATTATGGCGGCAAGGCCAGCCGCCCGCGCGCCGTCGGCCAGTGACTGGCAGGCAGCATAGTCGGTCGGATGCGTCCAGAACGCGGCGTCCCGGTCGAGCGGCGGGGCGGTGAGGTCGAGCGCCGCGCCGGTCTCGACGCGGGCGGAAAAGGCGGTGTAGTCGGCAGCATTGGCCGGCAGCGGCGTAGCCGGCGATTCGGCGAAGAACAGCAGCCGGTAGAAGGCCATCTCGGCAAGCGCCGTCTCGACGGAAAGCCCGGCATAGTAGACGCCGAGCGTGCGCCCGGCGCGGCGGAAGCGCGAGCCGTGCGGATAGACCGCGCCGTAGCGGAAGGGGGTGCCAAGCAGATAGTCGAGGCCGGCGCATTCGGGCGGCAGCACCGGCTTGCTCTCCTCCAGAAGCTCTTCCAGCAGCGCCTGCTCGTCCAGGGTATCGACGAGCTTCAGCGTCGAGACGCGGTGCTGCGCCTCGACGAAACGCCAGACGGGCCCCGAAAAGGGCCGCGCCTCAGACGAGAGCGCGGCGGGCGTCCAGATAGGCAAGGACATCGACAAGGCCGGAAATGGAGACGATGCGCTCGACGGGGCGTGCGCCGAGCACGCGGTTGTCCGCCGTCATCCAGGCGCGGGCGACACCCTCGTCGCCGCCGGTGATGGCATCGAGCGAGCGGAAGAGGCGCACGAGCAGCACCGCCAGCTCGAACGGCTTGGTGCCGCGCTCCAGGAGCACGTCCTGCCGCTTCAACCGGGAGACCGTCGCCTCCGAGACGCCGATGACGGCCGAGAGGACACGCGCCGTCAGCCCCAGCCGCTCCGCCGCATTGACGGCCGCCTTGGTGAGCACGACGCCTTCGGCATTGGCCTCGACGACTGGTTTGCGCTGCATGGCCACTCTCCTTTCATGAGAAAGAATATAGACAATCTTTTTCCAATGACAAGGTCAATCGCCGTGCGGACGCGCGACAAAAGGCCCGGAGGCTGGGGCTCCGGGCCTTTCGCTCAAAGGTCTGTGCCAGGGACGTCTACTTGCAGACCTTGATCTTCTTGATGATGACATTGCCGTAGTAGTCGTAGGCCTTCACCTTCTTGATGAAGCAGTGCGGCTTGTAGCCGTAGCTGTAATAGCCGGCCTGCGAGGGGGCGGCGAAGGAGATGGCGGCAACGGCGGCGATGGCGGCGGAAACGATGATCTTGCGCATGGGGTCTCTCCTGATCTCTCTTTGGGGATGAGCCTCTCTCATCCGGTGATCAGAAGGTCTCACATCGCCCTGCCCCGCGCTGTTCCGGATGGAACACGAAAAAGGCCGCCCGGAGGATTTTCCGGACGGCCTTTTGTCGATCCCGGCAGGCCGGTCAGACGACGGTGGTCTTGACGTCGAGATTGCCGCGGGTGGCGTGGCTGTAGGGGCACACGACATGGGCCTTCTTCGCGAGGTCCTCGACCACAGCCTTGTCGACGCCGGGCACGGAGATTTCGAGCGCCGCGTCGAGGCCGAAGCCGCCGCCGTCCTCGCGCGGGCCGATGCCGACGGTCGCGGTGACCCTGGCGTCATCGGGAATCTTCACCTTTTCCTTGCCGGCGACGAATTTCAGCGCGCCGAGGAAGCAGGCCGAATAGCCGACGGCGAACAGCTTTTCCGGGTTGGCGCCGGTCGCGCCGTCGCCGCCGAGTTCCTTCGGCACGGTGAGCGTGACGTCGACGGTGCCGTCTTCGGTGGCGCCATGGCCGGCGCGGCCGCCGGTTGCAGAAGCCTTGGTCCTGTAGAGAATGGGCATGGAATGTCTCCTTCTGGTTTCGTTGGCGATGCAGACTAGATAGCGCAAAATTAGATTGTGCGCAATATGATTTTGCAAATTGCAATTTCGGCCATTTGTGCGACAATGGCAGCATGATCGACAAACGTGACGAAGCTGAGACGGACGATATCCCGGCGGGCATGCTGGCGCTGGACCGGCAGCTCTGTTTCGCCGTCTATTCGGCCGCCCATGCGCTGAACCGCGCCTACAAGCCCCTGCTCGACCCCTACGGCCTCACCTATCCGCAATATATCGCGCTGATGACGCTGTGGGAGGAGGACGGGCGCACGGTGAAGGCGCTCGGCGCAAGGCTGGGCCTTGATTCCGGCACGCTTTCCCCGCTCCTCAAGCGGCTGGAGGGAGCAGGCTACATCCGCCGCGCCCGCGACAGGAACGACGAACGCCAGGTGCTCGTCACCCTCACGGACAAGGGCCGGGCGATGAAGCACGAGGCCGTGGCCATCCGCCTTGCGATCGGCAAGGCGACCGGCTGCTCGCTCGACACCCTGCAGGCGCTGACCGCCGACCTCCAGACGCTCGCCGGACGGCTCGACACCGGCGCGACGCAGGACGACGCCGCCTGAAAAGGCGGATTTTCTCGTCCCCTCATCTGTTCGCGATTCAACCATCGCGCTAGAGTGCCTAAGGCGGGCAAACCGCAAAGGGGGCATTCTTGGCACTTGCATGGTCCTGGCAGAGGGCGAACGTCGCGGCGAGCCTTTGGTGCATCGCCGTGGGCATCGCCATGATGACGCTCTGGCTGTCCGAACCCGCCGGCCTTGCGGCGCACCATCCGTCGCTGTTCGGCATGAAGTTCAACGCGGCGCTCGCCTTCCTCGTCGTCGGCGCGGCGCTCGGCCTCATCGCGCGCGGCCATCGCCGCCTGCCGGCGCTGATGATGGCGCCGGTCTTCCTCTACGGCGCGCTCGCGCTCTCCCAGCATCTCTTCGGCATCGATGTCGGCATCGACACGCTGCTCCACACGCCCTTCGTCGATATCGGCACCAGCCTGCCGGGGCGGATCGCCCCCAACACGGCGCTCTGCCTGATGCTGGTCAGCCTGGCGGTGGCGCTGCGGGCGCTTGCCGGCCGCAACGGCATTGTGCAGGTGGCGCTCGGCTTCCTCACCTTCATCATCGCCGCCGCGGCGCTGATCGGCTATGCGATCTCGCTGGATTTCGCCCATGACTGGATCCGCTTCACGCGCATGTCCTTCCAGAGCGCCAGCTGCTTCGTGGCGGTCAGCATCGCGCTCATCTTCGTCGGCACGGAGACGGCCGGTTACCAGCGGGTGACGCTCGCCGCCATGCTCGGCCTTGCCACCTACCTGCTGCTGCTCGCCATGAGCTATTACGAGCTGGCGCGCTACGAGGCCTCCTTCGGCATCACCTTCTCGAACGAGGGGCCGAACGCCCGCTCGACGCTCTCCTCGCTGGTGCTGATCTCCGGCGCGCTCTACGGCGGCCTCGTCGCCCATCTCTACGTTTCCTCGCGCCGTGCCCGGCGCATGGCAGCGGACCTTGCCGAAAGCCGCGCCCGGCTCGGCGCCATCATCGACAATGCGGTGGACGGCATCATCGCCATCGATGCCCGCGGCATCATCCTGTCGGCCAACCCCGCCTCCACGCACATCTTCGGCTACCCGCCGGAGGAGATGGTCGGCCGTAACGTCAAGATGCTGATGCCCGAGCCCTATCACGGCGAGCACGACGGCTATATCGCCAACTACAACCGTAGCGGCGAGGCGAAGGTCATCGGCATCGGCCGCGAGGTGGAGGGCCGGCGCAAGGACGGCTCCGTCTTCCCGCTCGATCTTGCCGTCGCCAAGCTGGAACTCGACGGCGCGGTCATCTACAGCGGCATCGTGCGCGACATTTCCGAGCGCAAGGCGAGCGAGCAGGCGCTGATCGAGGCCAATGCCGAGCTGGAGGAATTCGCCTACCGCACCTCGCACGACCTGCGCTCGCCCATCGCCTCCTCGCTCGGCCTGCTCACCATATCCAGGGACATGCTGGCGGAGGGAGAGCTCACCGCGCTCGGCCAGACGCTGCAGCGCATGGAGCAGAACTTCCGCCGCCTCGACCACCTGATCCAGAACATCATCACCATCACCCGCAACCGGCTGATGGAGGAGGAAGCCCGGCCCATCACGCTGCGCTCGCTGGTTTCCGAGGCGATCGAGGCGCTGTCGCATCTTGAGGATTCCGCGCGGATCCGCATCGAGAATCATGTGCCGGAAGAATTGACAATCGTCAGCAAGCCGTCGAAATTCCAGGTCATCGTCGGCAACATGCTGTCCAACGCGGTCAAGTACCACGATCCGGAGGAGGAGGCGCCGGCGATCGACATCCGCGCCTTCCGCTATGCCGGCAAGCTGCGGCTGTCGGTGGAGGACAACGGCCTGGGCGTTCCGCCCGCAAGCCGCCATTTGTTGTTCAAGATGTTCAAACGGCTGCACCCGAACAGGTCCTTCGGCAGCGGGCTCGGCCTTTATATATTGAGAAAAAGCGCGGAGGCCCTCGGCGGCACGGCGCTCTACGAAGCAAGAGACAAGGGCAGCCGGTTCATCCTGGAACTGCCCGACGGGGATCAAGCATGAATATCCATTCGATCCTGGTCGTCGACGACGACGAGAACGACCAGTTCATCTGCGAATACATCATCCGCAAATACGATCCGTCGATCCGCATCCTGAAGGCGTTCGACGGCGCGCAGGCGCTCGACATCCTGCACCGCGAGACGCCGAACGCCATCATCCTCGACATCAACATGCCCGTGATGAACGGCTTCGAATTCCTCGACCGCTATGCCGAGGAATTCGAGGTGCACGCCCCCGTCGTCGCCATGCTGACCA